>JASHYF010000335.1 GCA_030043235.1 Solirubrobacteraceae bacterium
CGAGCCCGCCGCCTCGCGGTAGGCGGCCGCGTCGATCAGGCGGTTCTTCGCGGCGGAGATCTGATTGTGGATCGCCGCCGGCGTGTAGCGCTTGGGGTCGACGCCCACGGCTTGCGCCGAGCGCTTGGTCAGCCGCCGCGCGTCCGCCTGGTCGTGGATCGTGAACTGGCGCGTGTAGCCCAGGCGCTGCGCCTCCGCGCGCAGGATGCGCGCGCAGGCCGCGTGGAAGGTCGTCAGCCACATGCCGCGCGTGCCGTGGCCGAGCAGACGCTCCACGCGCTCGCGCATCTCGCCGGCGGCCTTGTTCGTGAACGTGATCGCCAGGATCTCCCCCGCCTGCGCCTGGTCGGTGTAGATCAGGAAGGCGATCCGGTGCGCGAGCACGCGCGTCTTGCCGCTGCCCGCGCCCGCCAGGATCAAAAGCGGCCCCTCGCCGTGCGTCACCGCCTCGCGCTGGGGCTCGTTCAGGTCCTCCAGCAGCTCCCGCAGGTGCTCAGCATGGGGATTCGCGGCCATCGAATATCCAGCATAGATGCGGCCTCGGCGGGGCCGAGCGTGGACGGTAGGGCACCGTACGGCGCGTCCGTGAGGGCGGTCAGCCGCCGGCGGGGTTGCGGCCGCGCACGGTGCGCAGCGGCCTGACCTCGGCGCCCTTTCGCGGCTCGGCGTCCGCGAGCTCCGCCACCAGCCGCTCGAGCGTCGCGATGCGGCTGGAGAGCGCCTGGATCGCCTCGGCGATCGGGTCGGGCAGGTGGATCCAGTCGGCGTCCGGCCCCTCCATGCGCCGGCCGTCCACGCGCACCGGGTGACCTGGGTTGCCCACCACCGTGGAGTTGGCGGGGACGTCCGTGATGACCACGCTGTTCGCGCCGATCTTCGCGCCGTGGCCGATCGTGATCGGGCCGAGCAGCTTCGCTCCCGAGCCGATCGTCACGTTGTCCTGCACCGTCGGGTGGCGCTTGCCCGTGGCGAAGCCCGTGCCGCCGAGCGTCACCCCCTGATACAGCGTCACGTCTTTGCCGATCACCGCCGTCTCGCCGATCACAACGCCCGCGCCGTGGTCGATGAACAGGCCGCAGTCGATCTGCGCGGCCGGATGTATCTCTATCCCCGTCAGCGCGCGGGTCGCCATCGAGATCAACCGCGGCAGCAGCGGCGCGTTCGCCTGGTACAGCGCGTGCGCCACGCGATACGCGAGCAGCGCGTGGATCCCAGGCCACGTGGCCAGGATCTCCGCTGGGGCCACGCCGCGCGCCGCCGGGTCGCGTTCGCGCGCCGCGCGCACGTCGCAACGGACCTCGCTCACCACCCGCGCGATCCTGCCCAGACCCGCCATGGCAACAGCGTAGCGCGCCCACACGCCATCGTTGACCATGCAACCGAATCGCGGGCAACGACGCGAAGTGAGCGGGCGCCCCCTCGAGGGGCGCTCTTAGAAATCGTCGTTCACGCTCGCGTGATCCGCTGCGCCTCAGGGCGCGAAGAACGCCTGCGAGACGTAGCGCTCGCCCGAGTCCGGGATCACCACCACGATCCGCGCGCCCTTCGATTCCGGCCGTGCCGCCACCTGCAGCGCCGCCCACAATGCCGCCCCGCCGGAGATTCCCGCCAGCAGGCCCACGCGCTTCGCGCAGCTCCACGCCGTGTGCACCGCGTCGTCGTCGCTCACCGGGATAACCTCGTCGATCAGCTCGCGGTTCAGCACCGGCGGCACGAAGCCCGCGCCGATGCCCTGGATGCGATGCGGGCCGGGCCGCCCGCCCGACAGCACCGCCGAGCCGCGCGGCTCCACCGCCACCACGCGCAGCCGTGGGTTCACGCGCTCGCGCAGGTACTCGCCCACGCCGGTGATCGTCCCGCCCGTGCCCACGCCCGCCACCAGCGCGTCCACGCGGCCCTCCAGCGCGCGCTCGAGCTCCGGGCCCGTAGTGCGCCGGTGGGCCTCTGGGTTGGCGGGGTTGGAGAACTGGTCCGGCAGGAACACGCCGTCCTCGCGCGCCATCGCCTGCGCGGCCTCCACCGCCTCCGCCATCCCCCCCAGCGACTCCGTGATCTGCACCCGCGCCCCGTACAGGCGCAGCAGGCACTCGCGCTCGCGGCTCATCCCCTGCGGCAGCGTCAGCACGAGCTCATAGCCCTTCGCCGCGCACACGAACGCCAGCGCGATGCCCGTGTTGCCGCTCGTCGCCTCCACGATCAGAGAGCGCCCCGGCTCGATGCGGCCTTCCGCCTCCGCCGCCTCGATCATCGCCACGCCGATGCGGTCCTTCACGCTGCCCCCCGGGTTGTGCGCCTCGAGCTTCGCGAACAGCCGCACGCCGTTCTGTGCCGCCGGCGTTCCCTCCAGCATGCGCGGGAGCTCCACCATCGGGGTGTCCCCCACCAGTTCCGCAATGTTGATCGGGATTCGCGGCATTGACGGCCACGACAATAGTGCAGCCCCCCTGGGGCCCCTGCCGCCCCGCGGCTGCGCGGGCCCGCGCGCGCGGGCGCGCTGCCGCCAGGTCTTCGGCTCGGCCGCCAGCTCTTCGGCTTTCGCCGCCAGGTCTTCGGCTTCGGCTTCGGCTTCTTCGCCGGCTGGCGCGTCAGGCGGACGCTCGCCGTGCGCGCCTGGGAGCACGTGCGTGTTTGCGCGGTTTGTGTTCGTTTCAGTCGTGTTGTTTGTGTTCGTTTCCGCTGTCGGAACCGGTTCTTTCAATGGTTCTGGCGTCGGTTCTGGTGTTGATTTTGAGGGGGGCTTGTTGCCCTTCTCTCAACGAGGTTGTCGGCGAGCGCTACCCTGCGGCACCACCGCCTCGGAGAGATACGTGGCGGAAGTTGTTCGAAGGCCGGCCGTGCAGGCAGTCTTCGTCATCGAGGGCGTGCCTGCGACCAGCCGACGCCTGCGCGACAGTTGCGCGACAGTCGAGCGCCCTACACCAGCGGTTTTGAGCGGTTCCCGAGCGGGTGAAACCCGCACGGCAGAGCCAAATCCAGCTCTGCCGCTGACCCGCTGCTAGATGTGGTACATGCTCGCGCCCGCCTCGCGCAGCTCGCGCTCGATCACGTCGGCGATCGTCGTGCGCGCCAGCACCGCGCGCGCGGCGCCGGCGGCGTCGGCGAACACGCCCTCGGCGTCGCGTCCGAGCGGGCCGTCCAAGAGCTCGACGACCTCCAGCACGGTGACCGTCGAGGGCTCGCGCGCAAAGCGATAGCCACCCTTGACACCCCGCTGGGAGCTGATGATCCCGCCGCGACGCAGCACAGCGAACAGCTGCTCGAGGAACTGCACGGGCACGTCGCGCTTACGCGCCAGCTCACCGATCGGCACCGGCTCCGAGCGCGGGCTGCGTGCGAGCTCGGCGAGCGCCAGGACCGCGTAGGGGGACTTGCTGGTGATCGAGATCATCGTTCGCGCCGAGGATGCGGTGCCTGTGTCTATCACCGCACCCTGTATAACTTTAGCTATACAGCGTTTGGCCGTACAGGGCTCGCGGCGAGCGGCCCCTGCCCCGACCTTACCTCAGAGCCAGCCGCGCTCGGTGGCGATCAGCACGGCCTGCGCGCGATCGACCGCGCCGAGCTTGCCGTAGATGTTGTGCAGGTGCGTGCGCACGGTGCTCGTCGAGAGCATCAGCTCGTGGGCGATCTGCTTGTACACCTTGCCTTCCGCGAGGCGCTGCAGCACGCCGAGCTCACGGCCGGACAGCGGGCACGGGTCGACGTGGCGCTGGCGCTGGCTGCTCGCGCTGGGCAGCTCATAAAGCACGCGCCTGAGCTCGTCCGGCCCGATCCCCACGCTGCGCGCGGTGTGCAGCATCTCGCTCGGAGAGACGCGTCCCCCCTGCTCGTAGTGGGCGAGCATGTCGGCCAGGCGGATGAACGCGGCCTCCCCTTCCACATCCGGGTTGTGGTGGCGCTCGATCGGCGTGGCCAGCGATGTCGGCAGCCCCCAGCGGCGGACCAGCACGCCGCCCACGAGCGCGTGGTCGACGCCCAGCTCGCGCCGCTCCTGGTGGATGCGCTCCTCGGGCGTCCTCGCCCCGCGATGGACCTGCGCGGGGTAGCCGGGATAGGCGTGGAGCAGCACGAGCTTGCCGACGTCGTGCAGGAGGCTCGTGACGGTCAGGCGATCGCGGTTCTCGTATCCCACCTCCGTGGCGATGCGGTCGGCCGCGTGCTGGGTGGCCAGCGCGTGCAGGCGGAAGCGCTCGGGTGCGGCGTCCCACACGCTTGCCCGCTCGAAGAAGTCGAAGGTGCGCATGCGGTTGGCGACCGCCTGCACGGTGTGCGTGCTCAGGACCTCCACGGCCGCCACCGCCGTGTCCACACGCGTGCGGCCGTCCCGGGCGCGGTTGGCGAGGCGCAGGACGGCGATGCTGAGCGCCACGTCGGACTCGACGGCCGCCACCACGTCGGCGGTCGCCACGTGATCCTTGGAGACCACCGACAGCAGGCGGTCGCGCGACTCGGCGAGCGCGGGGAACGCCTCGAGCGCTTCGAAGGCCATCGTCAGGCGCCGGCCGTGGCCCTCGTTCTGATGGCGCTCGCCTGAGCCGGCGGCGGGCGCGCCCACGCGCCGCTGGACCGCGACTGGCGCGGCGGAGCGCGGCCTGGTCAACTTCCTTGCGGCTGCCGGCGTCTTCGCGGCGCCGGCCGCCTTCGCGGCTGTCGGCTTCTTCGCGGTGACCAGCTTTCTCCCTGTGACCGGCTTTCTTGCGGTTGCCGGCTTCGTTCCTGCGGCGGTTGCTGCCTGCATGCGCTGTTGACCCCTTCCTTGGGTTCGCCGATTGCGAGCCGGTAGTTTTCCGACGTCGAGGTCATATCGGCACCACCGCGCGAACGATTTAGGGCTGCCGGCGCTTTGCAGGGCCACGGAGACGCTGCGCTCAGGGCGCGGCGAGCGCGCGCGCGATCCGCCTGAGGGTCTCCTCGCGCCCGAGCAGCGCGACGCTCTCGAAGATCCCCGGCGAGACGGTGGTTCCGGTGAGCGCCACGCGCAGCGGCTGGTAGACCTCGCGCGGCTTGGCCTCGCGGCTGGCGATCACCGCGGCGAGCGCGTGGCGCACCGATGCCTCGTCGAAGCGCTCGATCGCGGCGAGGGCGTCACGGACCTGCGCGAGCGCAGCGCGGCCGCTGTCGTCGAGCCAGCGCTCGCGCGCTCGCGGATCGTCGACGAGGCCGTTCAGCAGGGGGCCGGCGAGCGGCCAGAAGTCGGCGAGCGTCTGGATCTTCTCCTGGCTGATCCGCGCCGCGCCCGTCAGGCCCCCACGCCCGGTGAACGCCTCCAGGCGGCGGGCTAGCTCGGCGACGGGCAGCCGGCGTATGTACAGGCCGTCGAGCCACCTCAGCTTGGCCTCGTCGAAGCGCGCCGGGTTGCGGCTGACGCGCTCGAGCGTGAAGCGCTCGATCAGCTCACCGGTGGACAGCACCGTCGCGTCGTCGCCGGAGCCCCAGCCGAGCAGCGCGAGGTAATTACGCACCGCCTCAGGCAGGTAGCCGGCGTCGCGCAGCTCCTGCGCCGAGGCGGCGCCGTGGCGCTTTGAGAGCTTCTTGCCGTCCGGCCCGTGCAGCAGCGGAAGGTGCGCGTAAAGCGGCGGTGGCGCGTCGGGGCCGAAGCCGGCCTCCCGCGCCGCCTCCAGCACGAGCAGCTGCTTGGGCGTGTTCGACAGGTGGTCCTCGCCGCGAACCACGTGCGTGATCGCGGCGTCGAGGTCGTCGATCGCGACCGCGAAGTTGTACAGGACCGAGCCGTCCGCGCGCGCGATCACCGGGTCGTCGAGATGGGCGTGCTCGAAGCGCGTCTCGCCGCGGATCACGTCGTGCACCACCGTCTCGCCTTCGGCCGGCACGCGCAGGCGCACCGCCCCGTCGGCTTCGGGCTCGCCGCGGAAGCCGCGCTCGGCGCCGTACAGCGCCTTGAACTCCTTCACCTGTGCGGCGG
>JASHYF010000336.1 GCA_030043235.1 Solirubrobacteraceae bacterium
GCTCCCGCTCCTCGCACACGCTGCCGGTCCTGCACGGGGTGTGGCTCGGCCCGGTGCTCGTCTGCGCCGGCGCGCTGCTCGGCCGCCGCCTCGCGCTCAGAAGCGGCGCGGCGCTCGCGCTGGGCGCGATCGCCGCGATGCTCGACATCGCCGCGCGAGCGGTCGTACAGGGCGCGAACGACAACCTCGCCGCGGTCGGCGCGCTGCTCGAGCTGGCCGCGCGGCTGCGCGAGCGCGCGTGCCCCGGGGTGCGCGTGCTGTTGCTCTCCACCGGCTCGGAGGAGTCCTTCAGCGAGGGCATGCAGGCGTTCATGGAGCGCCACATCGCGGAGCTCGACCCGGCGAGCGTCGAGTTCGTGTGCCTCGAGTGCCTCGGCGGCGCGACGCTGATCGTGCTCGAGGGGGAGGGCATGCTGCGCATGCGCGACTACCCCGCCGCCGCGCGCGAGTCGCTCGCCGGCGCGGCCGCGCGGGCGGGCGTGCCGATCGAGCGCGGAGTGCGCACGGTCGCGGCCACGGACGCGCTGATCGCGCTGCGCGCGGGCTATCCGGTCGCGACGCTCGCGTCCGTCGAGCGCAACAAACTGCCCCGCAACTACCACTGGCCGACCGACGTGCCCGAGCGGCTGCAGTGGGAGACGATCGAGCGGGCGATCGACGTGTGCGAGCGCTTCGTGCGCGAGCGAGCGCGCGGGCTATCGCCTTGACCTCTGCGCTTTGACCGCGGCGAGCGGGCGCGACCCCGGCCACCATGCCAGGAGCCAGCCCTTGGCGCAGCTGGCCCTCACGCGTGTCCCGCCGGTGAGCCTCACGGCCACGCCGCCGAGGCCGGGTCCGGCGCGCCCGGCGATCCGCGAGAACCGCCGCGAGCCTTCATCCGAGACGGTTATCTGGTGCACCCCATAACTGCTCTTCATGCGGTGACGCGGCCGGTCGTGGCCGGCGGTTGGCAACGAAGCCTCCAGCCACGTGTGAGGTTTTGCGGAGTGCTCCGAGCGAGCGCCGCATGGCGTGTCAGGCGCAGCGCATGCGAGCCACGAGAGGCTCGCTTCGGGCGTGAGCGCGGCGTGACGGCCGCTGCCACGGGCGGCAGCATGGCGCCCGTGACCGGCGCCCGCGCGCGGAACTACGCTTCGGACAGCGACTGCTAGGCTTCGCGAGCAGCTACCGGTTGCCCGCCTGCCGCGGAGGTACGGACGCCGGAGAAGCACCAACGCTGGGGGATCTGGTAGGAGGTGGGATGCACGCAGGCATGACCCGACGGCAGCTACTGGGGCGCGGGGTTGCGGCCGGGGTGCTGGCGCTGGAAGCCGATCCTCTGGTTCGGCGGGCGATTGGCCCGCGACCGCGCCCAGGCAAGCTGACGGACATCGAGCACGTTGTGATCCTGATTCAGGAGAACCGCTCGTTCGACCATTATTTCGGCACCCTGCCGGGCGTGCGCGGCTTCTCCGAAGAAGCCGCGCGCAAGACGCTCTTCCAGCCCGGCTATCCGGTCGCCGGCTTCGAAGGGCAGCTGCTCCCGTTCCATCTGGAAACCGGCGGGATGGCGCAGTGCTTCCCCGACATCACGCACAAGTGGGTGCCTCAGCACCAAAGCTGGGACGGCGGCGAGATGGATGGGTTCGTACGCGCACATCTCGCCTTCGATGGACCTGACGCGGGCCCGGCGACGATGGGCTATTACGAGCGTGCGGACATCCCGTTCTACTACGCCCTCGCCGAAGCGTTCACCATCTGCGACAACTATCACTGCTCGGTGCTCGGGCCGACGGACCCCAACCGGCTCTACACGATGTCGGCGAATCTCGACCCCAACGGCACCAACGGAGGCCCGCTCGTGGAAACGCTCGGCGCCGACCGCATCAGCCTCGAAGGACACTTCACGTGGACGACGATGCCCGAGCAGCTCTCCGCAGCGGGAGTGAGCTGGAAGATCTACACGGGCGCCGGGCTCGGCGTCTATGACAATGTGCTCACCTACTTCCGCGCCTACCAGACGAATCCCGAACTCGCGGAACTGGCTTTCAAGCCGTTCTATCCGTGCGACTTCTCGGCCGACCTCGAAAGCGGGGAACTGCCCCAGGTCTGTTGGATCAACGCGTCTTTGAGTCAAACCGAGCACCCGGGCTACTCGACGGCCGCCGCGGGCGAGTACACCGTGGAAAAGCTGCTCAGAAGGCTGCGCGCTTATCCCCACGTGTGGAACAAGACCGCGGTGTTCCTGACCTGGGACGAGAATGGTGGGTTCTTCGATCACGTCGCGCCGCCCGTCCCACCTGCGGGCACGCCGGGCGAGTATCTGACGGTCCCGGATGTGACCGGTGACTCCGGCGGCATCAGCGGCCCGATCGGTCTCGGCTTCAGGGTGCCAATGATCATCGTGTCTCCGTTCAGCCGCGGAGGGTTCCTGTGCTCGGACGTATTCGACCACACCTCGATTCTGCGGTTCCTGGAGACGCGCTTCGGCGTCGAGGTCCCGAACCTGAGCGAATGGCGGCGTGAAGTCACCGGAGATCTGACCAGTGCGTTCAACGTCAGGCGGGAGGAGAGCGAACCCGACCTTCCCGAAGTCGAGCTGAGCCTCAGCGAAGACGAAAGCGGCGGATGCATGGTGTCCAACCCGGTGACCGTGCCGCCCAACTCCTTGCCTGAAGAGCCGCCCGGCGACTGGCGGCGCCCCCGCGGCCTCTAAGCGAGCCGGGGAGGAGCCAGTCGCATGGGGCATGGTCGAATCTTGAGGCATTGCCTCGCGATCGCGTGCGTGCTCAGCATGGTTGCGCCGTCCGCGGCCGCCCACGGCGCGGTGGCGGCATGGGGTATCAACAGCAGCGGCCAGCTCGGCAACGGCACGACGACCGACAGCGACGTGCCGGTGGCGACCAGCGAACCGCCCGGAGTCACGGCCAGCGCCATCGCAGCCGGCGAACTCCACAGCCTGGCCCTGCTGAGCAACGGCACGGTGCTCGCCTGGGGCGGCAATGACGACGGGCAGCTCGGTGACGGCACCACGGAACCCAGCTACGTGCCCGTGGCTGTGCGCGGGCTGGCCGGTGTCACGGCTGTCTCAACCAGCGCCTCTCACAGCCTGGCGGTGCTGGAAAATGGCTCGGTGATGGCGTGGGGCGCCAACTATTACGGCGACCTTGGCGACGGCAACACGAACAACTCAGACATTCCGGTGGCGGTGGATCTGAGCACACCGCACGGGGTCAGCGTCACGGCCGTGTCGGCCGGCGAGTATGACAGCCTGGCTCTGCTCAGCAACGGCACGGTCATGGCTTGGGGCTACAACTACAGCGGACAGCTGGGCGACGGCACGACGAACACCAGCTACGTCCCGGTGGCGGTCAGCCTGCCAACCGGGGTCACGGTCACGGCCGTCTCTGCCGGCTGGGAAGAGAACCTGGCGTTGCTCAGCAACCGCACCATCATGGCGTGGGGGAACAATTCGTTCGGCCTGCTGGGTGACGGCACCCGCGCCGGCCCCGAAAAATGTGGCGACGAAGGCTGCAGCCGTACTCCGGTCGCCGTGAGCGGCCTGACCGGCGTCACCGCCGTCTCCACGAGCATCGATGTGAGCATGGCCCTGCTGGAAAACGGCACGGTGATGGCGTGGGGCAGCAACTATGACGGTCAGCTGGGTGACGGCACCACCGAAGCCAGCTACTCGCCGGTTGCGGTCAGCGGATTGTCGGGCGTCACGGCGATCTCGGCCAGCTTGGATGTGAGCCTGGCCCTGATCGAAAACGGCACGGTCATGGCCTGGGGGTACAACGGATACGGCGGCCTCGGCGACGCGACCACCACCGGCCCGGAACAGTGCGACGGGTTCTACTGCAGCAGGACCGCCGTCGCGGTGAGCGAACTGAGCGCCGTCACGGCCATCGCGGCCGGTAGCGACCACAGCCTGGCGATCGGCGCACAACTCCTGCGGGTCGACACGAGCGAGTTGCCGCCAGCCCGGGTGGACAGCGGCTATGCCCCGGCGCTGGCGGCCATCGGGGGCACCGCTCCCTACACCTGGTCGCTCACGGCCGGCTCTCTGCCGGCCGGACTGCGCCTCAACGGCGAAAGCGGCGCGATCGTCGGCACGCCCACCGCGCCGGGCACCTCGAGCTTGACCGTCGAGGTGACCGACTCGAGCAGCCCGACTGCCCGCACCGCTCGGACCAACCTGTCGATCACGGTGCTACCAGCAGAAGAAGCGCAAGCAGAATATGGTCAGTGTGTTCCCCACAAGAAGGGGTATTACACGGAAGGGAACTGTCAGACCGTGGCCGCCAGGGCGGGCAGCCCGGACCACCGAGGTGACTACGAATGGGCGCCGGGCCCCGCCGCTTCCTGCGTCGCCAAGAAGAGGGGCTTCTATTCGGAATCGGAATGCAGAACCCTCGACGAGAAGAATGGCAAGCCGAAGGGGACATACGAAAAGGAGCCCGGCCCCGGTTACACGTCCACGACGGGAGTGGTCGCACTGCGGACACCGGGCCTTGGCGATGAAGTCGTATGCGCGGCGAGCACCGGCGCAGGCGAGATCACCGGAGTGAGGACTGGCGTGGAGACGATCACCTTCGAGGGCTGCACGCTGGATGGCAAACCATGCACCAGCGAAGGCACCAACGGCAACCCCTCGGGCGCGCCGGGAACGATCATCTCAAACCGGCTCGGCACCAGGCTGGTCGGGCCGCTGTCAGGTCAGGTCTGGACAGAGCTCGTCAGCTCAGAACACGAACCCTATTCGTCCGAATTCGGTTGTGAAGGTCCGCTGTTCAGGACGATAGGCTCGCTCAGCGGAGTACAAACCGAAGACGTCGACGCGAGCAGCCTGACGAGCACCACGAGCTTCGCAAGCGGAGAAGGTGAACAGGCTCTCTACACCGAACGCTCCGAAACCGCGGGCGCCAGTTGGGTCGGCCCAGACGCGACCAGCGAGACCGCCGTCGCCAGAAACACCGCCGGCGAGAAGATAGAGATCAAAGCCTACTAGTCCCAGCAGCGAAAACTTCCGACTAGTCCGTCGCAAGCCCAGCTGCGGAAGCTATCCCATCGTCCAGTCGCCCTCGCAGCCGGCTCGGCCTGTCGCGAACGAGCGGACGTGTCCGCGGCGCAACATGTGTGTGGGGCGCGCGCAGGCCCTGTTGACGGGAGGAGATGGAGGTGGCGGCGTGGCGGCGAGCGTCGCGGTTAAGCGCGCGCGCGGCGCTTCGCGGCGGTTGGCTGCTCCGGCGAGCGC
>JASHYF010000337.1 GCA_030043235.1 Solirubrobacteraceae bacterium
ACGCCGGGCGGGAGCACCCCGAAGTGGCCCTGCCAGCAGGCCCAGCTCGTGTGGGCGAGGTCGACCAGCGGCGTGGTGGACGCGCGGAACGCGAACCTGCCCGGGCCGCACACCAGCCAGTCGGCGAGGCGCCCTTCGATCGGTTTCAGGTAGCGCGGACGCGCGCCGCAGCCCTCCGGGTATGTCGGGTGCCCGCCGTAAGCGGCCTGCACGACCGGGTGCCCTTCTTCGAAGCGCAGCTGCGGGCTGTTCCAGGGGAAGAACTTCCCCTCGTCGGCGTGGCGGGCCGTGTACAGCCACCGCGGCCGCTCGCTTTCGCGTTCAACGAGCACCACCACGTGCTCCCAGTCGCCCTGGTGCAGGTCGGTGCTGACGACGTCCCCGGCGAGCGGCGCTTCTTCCATCAGCCGCGAGTTCACGAGCGTGGGGAAGTAGTTGTATGGGTAGAAGAACCAGTACTCGAGCGCGATCAGGTTCTTTTCCGCGCTCGCCGGGTAGTGCACCGGCCAGCTCAGCTCGTCGGCCGGGCCGGCGTAGAAGAAGTACACCTGGGCGCTCGCCCAGGGGTCGAGGATGCCGGGGTCGGCGAGCGTCTGGCGCGGCGAGGGGAGCGGCGTTTCGGGTGCGAGCTGGCCGCGCAGGAACGCTTCCAGCTGCTTCGTGGGCGTGTGCGTGAGGGCGGGCTCGACGGGGTATTCGAGGAAGTCCTCGGGGGAGCTCGTCGCCGGATCGAGCTCGGCCACCGTCGGGACCGATCCCGGCGGGCACGGCCGGCGGCTGCCGCCGCGGTGCACGCAGGTTCGCCGCCCGCCGGCGCCGACGTCTTCGAACAGCGCCCCCAGCGACGTCGGCCAGAAGGGGTCGGTGATCGACGTGAGGACCGTCGGCTGCAGGCGCTTGGCGAGCGCTGCGATCCGCGGCGCGCTCTTCGCGGTCGTTTCGATCGGCGGTTCGCCGTCGCGGGCGATCCCGCCCGCCGGCGCCGGACCCGCGTACACGCCCGGCCCGAGCGACGGGTCCGCGAAGCCCGTGCTCGGGCGCGGCGGCGGCGTGCCGGCGCAGGGCGTGCTGCGTTCCTTCAGTTCCGGGCGGATCCACGCGACGGTCTGCGTGTCGATGCCGAACGCGCGCAGCGCGAGCGTGGGCAGCGACGGGCGGTAGCCGGTGTCGAGCGTGAAGTCCACGCCCGTGGCGGTGCTCGAGCGGATCGCGCTCCCCGGGATCAGCTGCACGCGGTCCCCATAGGAGGTGGCGTCGGCGAGTGGCGTGCAGTAGACCAGGTACTCGCCGGAGCCGGTCCGCCCGAGAAAGCCGCCGAGGCGGCTGCCGGCGCTCGTTTCGACGATCGTCTGCGAGAAGCTCACCGGCGGCGTGGCCGCGTAGCAGAACGCCACGAGCGCGTAGATCGTGAGCAGCGCCCACGGCAGCGGCGAGCGCAGGAACTGCAAGGGCGAGGCGGGCAGCGCCCGCCCCCCGTAGCGGCGGCCGAGCGTGCCGATCCCCATCCACGTGAGCACGAGCAGGCCGATGGGCGCGGAGGCGACGAAGGCGACGCCGGCGACCACCAGCCACAGCACGGCGTGGGCCGCGCGTCCGCCTCGCAGCGGGTTCACCAGCGCGAGCAACGCGGCGAGGACGATCGAGCAGACGGCCCACGGCGCGAACAGCGCCCACCAGTGCCCGGGCGAGATCTGGTCGATGACGGTCTTCGCGAGCCTGCCGCCGACCAGCCCCACCGCCACCGCGAGCACGCCGACGTTGAAGCCGGCGATCACCCGCGCGAGGCTCTCCTGGCCCCTGCTCGGGTAGTGCCCTCGCACGGCTCTCGGCGGCTTCGGTTTGAGCGGCTGGCGCCTCAGGTAGCGCTCGCGCGCGGTCGCGCGGTCGGTCTCGAGGATCTCCCGCCACTCCTCCGCGTGCTGGTCCCAGCGCCGGAAGTGGACGGCGTAGGCGAACGCGCACATGACTGCGAACACGATCGCCATCACCAGCACCGCCCGCGCGCCGGTGGCGAAGTTGGCGGCGGCGCCGATGCTCGGCAGCGAGAAGCTGACCGGCAGGCTCACGGCCGCGAGCCGCACGCAGGCGATCGTCCAGCCGATCGCGTACACGTACCCGGCGAGCGCCAGCGAGAGCACGAGCGCGAGCAGCGCCTCCGGGAGCGCCGTCCGGCGCTCGTCGGCGGCCTCGGGGCCGCCGGGCGCAGCGGAGGCTGTCACGGGCGCAGCGGAGGCTGTCACGGGCGCGGGCTCAGCCATCGAACGTCGCGCTGGAGAACCCGACGCGCTTGCTGAACGGGCTGTCGAACACGCCGCTCGCGTTCAGCTGCTCGTGTATTCGCTGCCAGTCGCCGTAGCGCGGATACATCTTCTGGATCAGCCCGTGGCTGCCGGTGAGCGTGTTCACCTGGCCCCAGTGGGGGCGTCCGTGGAGCTCGTACAGCGCCTGTTCATGGGCGTTCAGCAGCTCGTACCCGCCGATCGTGTGCTTGGACATGATCAGCTCGATCATCATCGTGTCGTGGCCCTCCATCATCGACAGGCACGAGCGGGTCGCTTTGACGAACCGCAGCGAGATCCCACAGCTGTGGTATACGCCGCCGAGACGCCGGCGCTCCGCCGCGACGTCGACGATCTTCTCGACGGCTTTCAGGTGCAGGTCGCCTTCGTCGATCGGCACCCCGATCTCGGCGGAGTACGCCGGCAGGTAGTTGGCGGCGCCGATGTTGAACACGCGGTAGCTGATGTTCACGTAGTCGGGGTTCACGAGCGCCTTCAGCGCCCTCGAGATGAGGAACGGTGAGATCTGCGGCCACAGCCGGATGGCGAGGTCGATGAGGATGGGCGTGAGCGGGAAGCGCGCCGCCAGTTCCATCAGCAGGCTGCGGCTGCGGCGGTGGTCGTGACGGTATTCGGACGGGCTCACCGGCTCGCGGGTGGTGATCAGACATTCGATCTCCCCGTCCTTGCGTGGATATGGGTTGAAGAGGAGCTCGTAGTGGGCGTATTCGGCGAGGACGGGACTGGCGGAGCCCTGTGCGAGTTCGTCGCGCACGCGTGACCAGGTGCTCAGACAGCGCTTCTCGCGCACGTAGAACAGCGGTCGCACGGCGAGGATCAGCGAGTAGATCAGGCCCATGCAGCCGACGCCGACGACGGCGGCGTCGAACCAGTCGTCGTCCTGCACGAGCTGGCGGTCGGGGTGTCTCGCGCGGTAGGCGGCGGCGTCGGTGATCCCGTCGCTCGACTCGATCCGGTAGACGGCGCCCTTCGCTGCGACGATCTCGAGCGAGCGCACGAGGTCCGACAGCGGCCCGAAGGCGATCCCCGAGCCGTGCGTGGATGTCGAGACGACGCCGGCGACGGTCTGGCCGTCGAAGCCGCCCATGT
Source organism: Solirubrobacteraceae bacterium (assembly GCA_030043235.1). Classification (GTDB taxonomy): domain Bacteria; phylum Actinomycetota; class Thermoleophilia; order Solirubrobacterales; family Solirubrobacteraceae; genus Palsa-744. The sequence continues at coordinate 3,390 of JASHYF010000337.1, forward strand.
TCGGCAGCGCGAGCCCGCGCGCCTGCAGGTTGGCGTTCAGTTCGGCGATCTTCATCCCGGCCTGCACCTGCACGAGCGTCACCTCGGCGTCCTCGCCGGGGTCGCGGTGCTCGGCGCGCAGCAGCGTGCGGTCGAGCTCCAGCCACTCGGTCAGGCCGTCGGGACGCACGAGGATGCCGTCGGTGAGCGCGACGTCCGACCACGAGTGCCCGGAGCCGACGGCCCGCACGGCGATGCCCTCGGACTCGGCTTCGCCGACGATCTCGCGCAGCTGATCGAGCGTCGTGGGGGTGACCTGGCGCAGCGGGTAGATCCGCTGGTTGCCGGTGTCGTTGCGCCAGCGTTCTCGCTCGGTGACCGGCCCGTCGTAGTGCGCCCGCTTGTTGGCGGGGTCGCTCATCACCACAGTCCGCCGGCGCGGTTGTCGATCATCTTCTCGACGCCCCGCTCGGCGAGCGCGGCGATCGTCTTCGATGGGTTCACACCGAGCGCGGTGGGGACTGTCGACCCGTCGAGCACGTACAGCCCCGCGCAGTCGTGGACCTTGCCGGCGTCGTCGACGACGCCCGCGGCGGAGTCGTCGGCCATCGGGCAGCCGCCGAGCGGGTGTACGGTGATGAAGCCACTGAGCGGCCACGTGTCGAGCGCGAAGAACGGCTCCGCGTCCACCCGGCGCGCGATCTCCTCGGAGACGTCGCGCATCGCCGAGAAGAGCCCTTCGCTCGGCTTCCTGCTCCAGCGGATGTCGAAGCATTTGAACAGGGGCGTGAGGCGCATCTGCCCCTCGGCGGCTTCGCGGCCGAGCATCAGGAACACGAGCGATTCGGCGATCGGCCGCTGCGGCGGCTGGGCGCGCAGGTGGCGGTCGGTGATCGAGCGATCGCTGAGCCCGAGCGCCGCGAGCAGGCGCTCGGCGCGCAGCCGCAGGCGGCGCCAGCCGTGGAGGCTGTCGACCATGCGCACGATCTCCAGCAGCCCCCCGAACCTCGTCGGCAGGCCTCCGTCGGCGAGCATGAAGCCGTACTCCCGGGTGTAGTCGAGCCTGCTCGTCATCGAGGGCCCGAAGTCGGTGTGGGGGTCGCCGACGTCGCTCGCGCGGGGGTCGAACGCGGCGCCGAGCGCGTCGCCGTTGCCGGAGAAGCGGCTGCCAAGCGCCGGCGAGAGGGTGCCGATGCGGTCGCGGTTCTTCAGCAGCAGCCGGCTCGATCCCAGGCACCCCGCCGCCAGCACCACCACCGGCGCGGACAGCACCCCCTCCCCGCCGCGCTCCAGGTCGCGATAGCCCACGCGCCACAGCCACTCCCCGTCCGGGGGAGGGTCGAGTTGCTGTGCTTCGTGGTAGGGGCGGACCTCGGCGCCCCGGTCTTCGGCCCGCTTGACGTAGGTGATGTCGACGGTGTTCTTGGCGTGCACCGGGCAGCCGAGGTCGCAGCGGCCGAGGTTCTCGCACGCGCCCTGGTGGGCGCCGCTGAACGGATGGTGGCGCTCGTCCTTGAAGTTGACGGCCAGCGGCAGCCTTTCGGCGTCCTTGCCCGCCTTGCGTCCGGCGGCGGCGAAGGCTCGCATCTTCGGCAGCTCCTCGGGGACCTCCACCGGCATCAGCGCCTCCTCGGTGCGCGTGTAGTAGGGGTCGAGCTCGGCGCGGGTGATGGCCCGCGGCCAGCCGCGCATGAACACCTCCGCCGGCGCGCGCAGCTGCACGTTCGCGTACACCAGCGAGCCGCCGCCCACGCCCGCGGCGGTGAGCACCGACAGGTCTTTCATCAGCCGCAGGTCGAACAGCCCGCGGGGGTTGAGCGTGGGATGCCAGAGCGCGTCGGGCGTCTGCTCGGGCTTTTCCGGGAAGTCATCCTTGCCCCAGCGGCGCCCGCGCTCGAGCACCACCACGCGCCGGCCCGCTTCCGCCAGCCGGCAGGCTGCGATCCCACCCCCGAAGCCAGATCCGACCACGATCGCGTCGTAGTCCGTCATCGAGCGTGACCCTACACCACTTCGTCGAAGAAATCGACTCGGCCGACGCTCTAGAAGATACCTGTCAGTCGATGAGTTCCAACGCAGCAAACACGCCGGATATCGACTGAGGTGAGGACCGGCGCCGGTTCCTGCCTCCGGGCGCCCAGATGTCGCTACGACGCTGGGCGCGCGAGCGGAGGCCGGCTCTCACCGGTCCTGAAGCAGCCCGAGGACGTTGCCATCGGGGTCTGTGACGGTGGCCACCAGGCGCCCGCCACCGACGTCGTGCGCGGGTTCCTTCACGGTGGCGCCCGCAGCGGTCACCTCGGCCAGCTTCGCCTCTATGTCCGGCACGTGCCAGAAGGCCACCGGCGAGGTCATGCCCTGCGGTCCACCGCCCGGCACCAGCCCGATGTGCTGGCCCTCGGCCTCGAAGCCGACGTAGTAGGAGGAGTCGGTCTGCGGCGGTACGCCGATCAGCGCGGCATACACCGCCTTGGCCGTCGCCAGGTCGGACACGGGATGCAGCACGGTCTTGATTCCCTGGGTGGAAGAGTCGCTCATGGTCGCTCCTGAAGTCGTAGGTCGCATCGAGCCGGGTGGCTTGTCGGGATTAAAGACGAACGGGAAGCCCGGAAATCGACCGCGCTTCGGCACCGCCGGCACTGCAGTGGGCGCTTGCTCGGGTCGGCGAGAGCTCAGGGGGCGCCGCGCGCCTGTGCGCCTGCCGACGCATGCCTCGAGGGGGATCGAGGTCCTTCAACGCGGCGGCGCTCGAGGCCTCGGTTACACTGTGCGCGCCTCCTACACGCGCCGGCAGGCGCTGGCGCCCTCCACGAGGACGGCGACCATGCCCACTCGACGAAACTCGATGCTCGAACTACGTTGCCGCTTCAAAGGGACAGGCGCCGGCGGCAAGCGAGTGTTCGCAAGGCGAGCTCGTTTCACCCTCGTGCTATGACAGGATCGGCTGACGCCTCGGCTGTCGCGAATGCGGCTCGCAAGCGGTTTCCCGACTTCTTCATCGTCGGTCATGGCAAGAGCGGCACGACGGCCCTGTACGAGATGCTCAGGCGTCATCCGCAGATCTACATGCCCGTCAAGGAGCCCTCGTACTTTGCCCCGGATCTGGGAGCCCCAGCGGGATCGCGGGCGCCGGCGCGCCGCCGAGATCGTCTCGAGAACTACCTCTCCCTGTTTGCCGACGCTGCGCCGGAGCAGCGGATAGGCGAGGCGTCGCCCTCGTACCTCAGGTCCTCCACCGCCGCGGCGCGCATCGCCGAGCTGCAGCCCAACGCGCGCATCATCGCGATCCTGCGGGAGCCCGCGAGCTTCGTGCGCTCCCTCCACCTGCAGTTCGTGCAAGCCTTCCTGGAGCCCGAGAAGGATCTGCGCAAGGCGCTGGCGCTCGAAGACGCCAGGCGCGAGGGCCGCGACGTTCCCGATGGGTATCTTCCCGAGACGTTCCTGTATCAGGATCGCGTGCGCTACGTCGAGCAGCTGCGACGTTACCACGCCGCGTTTCCAGAGAACCGGGTGCTGGTGCTCATCTACGACGACTTCCGGCGTGACAACGTGGGGACCGTGCGCCGGGTCCTGCGCTTTCTCGACGTCGACGCGACGTCTCCGATCGAGACGATCGAAGCCAATCCGACCGTGCGCCTGCGCTCGCGACGCCTCAACGACGTCATGCAAGCCGTGGCCATGGGTGCGGGACCGGCCTCGACCGTCGTGAAGCTGCCCGTCAAGGCGCTCGTGCCGCGAAGCCTGCGACGCAAGCTGTTCCGGACGGCCAGGCAGCGCGTCGTGTTCGCCACCCCCCGGCCTCCCGACGAGGAGCTGATGCTCGAGTTGCGGCGTCGCTTCAAGGCGGAGGTGATCGCGCTGAGCGAGTACCTCGACCGGGACCTCGTGGGCCTGTGGGGCTATGACGAGATCGGCTGAATCGTCTCCTCGGCGCGAGCCTCGCCCTCGCCTGCGCTGCCCGGGCGGCAGGCCGAGCAGAAGATCGGCCAATATCTGAACGACGCGCAGGCGGTGGAGCAGGCGCTCGCGCGACGCCTGCGCCGGCGAGGCGCTCGAGATCGCGCCCCACACCGCGATCGAGCGCGTATCCGCCGCTCGTCCCTCGCCGCTCCGGCCTGTCAAGTCGCGCTCTGGGCGGTCGATGAATGAGGTGTGGAGAGCACGGCGGCGCGCGGGAACACGGCGGGACGCGAGAACCCGTGCTGGCTGCGCACGTTCCGAGCGCGTCTGTCGCCCGCACTCGCGCTCCTGTCCGCGCTCGGCCTGCTGAGCGCAGGACCGCTCGCCGCGCAGGCCGCCGCGGGCAAGCCCGCCGTCGCGCCCAAGCTCACCGCGGCCAACTGGGACCTCGCCGCGCAGCGTGCGGTCGTGCGCGACGGGCTGATGGCAGATGAAGGGGGCGCGGGCTTCGCCGGGGCGAGCGATCTCACGCCGCAGGCCGCCCAGACGGCGTTCGCGGCGCTCGCCGCGCGCGAGCAGGCGCCGCCGGTGCCCGTCACCGGGGACGGGCCGATCAGCGTCGTGCGCTTCGACGCCCTGCTCGCCGAGCAGCTCGGCCTCGGCGAAGTCGCCGAGCACGTCCAGCAGACCGCTGCCGCCGCCGGGCTCGAGCCCCCGGGCTACTTCGGCAGCGAGGTCGTCGCGCGCTATCTCGAACTGCGCTACGAGCACCCCGTCGGCGAACAGTCGCTCGACCTGTACCCCTGGGAAGCGATCACGCGCGCGGAAGCCGCGCACTCCTTCGCGGTCGTGCTCGAATCCGGCAGCTGGGCGCTCGCGGGCGCGCGCGAAACGCTCTCCAGCTTCACCCTGCCCCACTACGACGCCGCGCAGCTCGAGGTGCTGCGCATCGCCGTCTCCAAGATCGGCATGCCGTACGTGTGGGGCGGGACCACCGACAACACCGCCGACGGGCTCGAACACGGCGGCTATGACTGCTCGGGCTTCGCCTGGCGCGTCTACAAGCTCTCCGGGCTGCCCTGGGGCAGGCAGATCCGCGGGCGCACCGCCGCCGAACAGGCCGGAGAAATCTCCAAGAGCGCGCGCATCCACCTCGAAGACGTGCAGGGCGGCGATCTGTTGTTCTTCGGCTCCGCCCACTTCAACTCGAAGGCCACCGCGTCGAACGTCATCCACGAGGCGATCGCCATGAGCGACCAGTGGGCGATCAACTCCTCCGGCCAGGGCGTGTACGTGCTGCCGCTCACATCCGGCTGGCTCGCCCAGAGCTTCACCTGGGCGCGGCGCGTGCTCTGAGCGGCCGCTCAGCCGCGGTGCTTGCCGGCGTGGCGCGAGCGCGTGGACCCAGCAGCCCGAACGGCAGCTCCGCCTCCATCGGGCTTCTCACCGCCGCGCCCACCCGGAAGCCGGAATCCTGCGCGGCTCGCATGCCCTAACGTGCCGGGCCGCATGCCCCGGCCCGGCCGCCCGCACATCGACCGCTTCGACCTCGTGCTGCTGGCGATCCTCGCGGCGCTGTCGATGTGGACGATCGCCATCGCGCTGTGGCAGATCCTCGACCACGGCCGCGTGTGGACGGGAAGCGAGACCGTGTTCTTCGAGGACGGGTTTCAGTCGATGATGTGGATCCAGGGCATCCTGCATCACGGGGCGAGCCCCGACCTGTACGTGCTCGGCCACACTCCCGCCGACCTCTTCCAGCCGCTCGTGGCCATCTCCGCGGGGATCGCCGCGCTCGGCGTCGCGCCCTACCTCGCGCTCCTGCTGTGGAAGCCCGTCGCCGTCGCCGCCGTGTTCTTCGCCGCCCGCGCGTACGTCCACCGCCTCATCGCCGAGAAGTGGTCGCGGCGGGCGGCGCTCGTGCTCGCCCTGTTCTTCGGGTGGGGGACCGTGATCGGCGACTCCTCGATCGTGTTCTGGTCGTGGGGCTACCCGTTCGCGCTGATCGCGCTCGCCTGCACGCTCGGCGCGCTGCTCGCGTACAGTCGCGATCGCGCCGCCGGACGCGCCGGGCTGCTGCCGGCGCTGCTCGGCGCGCTGGCCAGCTGGCTGCACCCGTGGCAGGGGGAGATCCTGATCCTCGTCCTGCTCGGCTGTGAGCTCAGCCTGTTCGTGCGTGGGCAGCCCGTGCGCGTGACGGCGCTCGTGCTCACTGTCGCGCTCACCGCCCTTCCGCTCGGCTACTTCGCGGCGCTCGTGCAGTTCGACGCGGTGTGGCGGCGCGAGCGCGAAGCCGCCGTGAGCACCTATCCGCTGTCGCACGTGGCGGGCACGTTCTGGCCGCTCTTGATCCCCGCGCTGCTCGCCTATCGCGTGCGCGCGCGGAGCTTCCTCGCATTGACCGTCCGCGTCTGGCCGTTTGCCGCGCTCGCGATCTTCCTGTTCTCGGAGTGGAAGGGCAGCGGGCCGACGCACGCGCTGCTCG
>JASHYF010000035.1 GCA_030043235.1 Solirubrobacteraceae bacterium
GATCTCGCCACCAGGTACCGCTCACCGAGCGACTCATCACTCTGCAACGCATCTAGGCATCATGAGACTCAGGCGGCTAACTGGAGCTGACTGCGATGATTTGCGATGACCGCGAGCGTACTTCGTAGCTATCGGCCCGAGCCAGCCATCTCAGTGCGTACGCGGCGCGTTGTCGGTCAGCTCGCCTGTTCCCGTGCGCGGTCGATCTCGTGCTCGGGGTCGACTTGTCGGCGGTCGGCGTACTCGGCGAACAGGTGGGCGTAGGTGTCGTGGAGGACGGCGGGGCTGTGCCCGAGCTGCTCTGCGACGTAGAGGGGCTGGCGCCCGTCGGCCAGCAGCAGCGAGGCGAAGCTGTGTCGCAGGTTATAGTTGTGCCGACGTCGGCACAACCACGAATATGCCGACGTTTGGGTTATGCCGATGTCGTTGAGGAGGGGCTGCTCAGGGCGGTTTTTGTGGGTTGATGGTCGGCATAATCAGAGTGCTTCGAGGAAGGCGAGGAGTGTGTCGGTGGGGCGGTAGCGGCCGGGTTTGGCGTTGATTGGTTGGGTCCGATCGATCGCTTTTTGCTTGTGGGTCATGTCGGCGTGTAGGTAGATGCTGGTGGTCGAGATTTGCTCGTGGCCGAGCCAGAGCGCGATCACGGTGATGTCGTTGCCGGCGAGCAGTAGGCGCATCGCGGCGGTGTGCCGCAGGGTGTGCATCGTGATGTGCTTGGTCTTGAGTGATGGGCATGTGGCGGTGGCGGTTTGGAGGTGGATCGCGAGACGATGCTCGACGGCGTCGCGGCTGAGTCGTGTGCCGGTGCGGGTCGGGAACAGCGGCTCGGCGGGATCGCCGGCGCGTTCGGCGATCCATGCTGTGAGGACGGCTCGGATCGTCGGTATGAGGGGTGTCCGTCTTGTCTTGCGTCCCTTGCCGGTGGTGTGCACGTTGGCGCCCGTGCCGAGCGTGATGTCCTGGCAGTTGAGCGCGATCAGTTCGGAGATCCGCAGGCCTGTCTGGATCGTGAGCGCGAGCATCGCGTGATCGCGCCGTCCGGTCCAGATGGCCTGATCGCACGCGGCCAGCAGCGCGTCGACCTCCGGGTCGGTGAGGTAGGTCAGCAGGTTGCGCTCGGTTCGCTTGGCCGGGATTGCGAGCACTCGGGCGATCGTGTCGGCGTGTTCTGGGTGGTGCAGAGCGAGGTAGGCGAACAGCGAGTGGATCGCGGCGAGCCGGTTGTTGCGCGTCGCGATCGTGTTTCCCCGCTGGGTCTGGAGGTGGTCGAGGAAGGACGCGATCAGCGGCGCGTCGAGCTGCGCGATATCGAGCTCGCTCGGCGGGACGCCGGTCTGGTCGGTCGTGAAACGCAAGAGCAGCCCGAAGGTGTGGCGATACGCGGCGATCGTGTTCGGGCTCGCTCGTCGCTGACCGATCAGCCTGTTGGTGAAGTAGGTCTGCATCGAGGGTGCGAGCAGGGTCATGACCGTCCCCCTGCGAGGTGGCGCTGCAGCCGCTGCGCGGCGCTGTCCATCAGCTCCGGGGTGGCGGTCAGATACCAGTAGGTCTCGGCCGGGCTGACATGCCCGAGGTAGGTGGAGAGCAGCACGATCCGCTCGTTGATCGGGACGCCGGATCGCTGCCAGCCGATCAGCGTGCTGACCGCGAAGGTGTGCCTGAGCTGGTGCGCGACCGGGTGCACGGTGTCCGTGCGAAGCTCGAGCGTGGTGGTGAGCTTCCGCAGCGTCTTGGCGATCTCGCTGCGGGTGAGCGCGGAGCCGACGCTGGAGAGGAAGTACCGGGATGATCGTGGCGTCGGGCACAGCCGGTCACGCTCGCTGGCGTAACGGCCGAGCGCCTCGACAGTCGTGGGATGAAGCGGAACGAGTCGAGCTCTCTCGAGCTTGGCGATCTGCTCGCGGACGGTGATCACGCCGGCGTCGAGATCGATGTCATCACGCCCGAGTCCTGCGGCCTCACCGACCCGCATGCCGCTCACCGCCAGCAGCCCGAACAGCGCCTGGTAGCTGGCGGCCTTCAGCGGCGGCGTGAGCGCCCCGGCTGCCGCGAGCAGTCGACGGATGTCAGCGTCTGACCACAGGTAAGGGATCGGGCGCTCACGCCGGACCGCGAACACGCCGGCCGGCGGAACCTCGGTGGCTGGGTCGATCGTTTGCAGGTAGACGGCGAAGGCGCGTGCGATTGCGAGTCGGGCAGCCCAGTGCCCAGGACGCGCATCCGCTGGTCGTTGGGCCCACGCGACCGCCAGCTCGCGCGTGATCGTGCTCGCGCCGGCGGCCTCGAGATAGGCGACGAGCTGCGGCAGGATCTGACCGGCCCGCTCGAGCTTGAAACCTAGCGGGACTTTCCGGGTCCGCCGCCTGGTTGGCGCTTGAATCGCGCTGAGCGCGGCCGTTTTTTGGCTTTCCTATGCGGTTTCTGGGCTCCTGCTGCCGCCCGGGCGGGCCTATGACCTAAAGAGAGTGCCGGGCGTGCTGGGCTCAAACCTGGGCTTTTAGCGCCAGTACCGTCCGATTGGGCTCGTACCCTATGACCTAATATGGCGAGTCTGACGAAGAAGGTCATCAACGGCCGCTCGTACTACTACCTGCGCGAGAGCGCGTGGGTGGCGGGGCGGCCGAAGATCGTCAAAACGACCTATCTCGGGCGCGCGGAGGACATAGAGCGCCGCTTGGCCGAGGGGCCGGGCGAGCCCAAGGAGATCGAGGTGCGCTCCTTCGGCGCGGTCGCGGCCGCCTGGAAGCTCTGCACAGAGCTACAGATCGCGGAGGCGATCGACCGCGCGCTCGGCACATCGCCGCTCTCGCGCCGCAGCGGGATCTCGGTCGGGCAGATGATCACGCTCGCGGCTATCAACCGGGCGTGCCGCCCGCGCTCCAAGCGCCAGCTCGGTGACTGGCATCGCCGCACGGCGCTCTCAAGGCTTCTCCCCGCCGGAGCGCGCGCGCTGACCTCACAGCGCTTCTGGGACGCGATGGACGCGGTCTCTGAGAAGGCGATCGCGAAGGCCGAGACCGAGATAGTGGGGCGCGCCATCGAGTGTTATGAGATCGAGCTGCGCCCGTTGATCTACGACACGACCAACTTTGCAACGTTCATCGACTCGGCCAACGCGCGCAACACGATCGCCCAGCGCGGACACGCCAAGGGTGGCCGGCACGACCTGCGCCTGATCGGCCTGGCGCTGTGCGTGACGCTGGACTCAGGCATCCCGCTCTGCCACCAGCCCTATGCGGGCAACCGCAACGACAGTACCGAGTTCCCCGAGGCGCTCAAGCTGATCAAGGCGCGCCTGTCCGAGCTCGGACTCACCGAGGATGAGCTCTCCCAGCTCACCCTCGTCTACGACAAGGGCAACAACTCCAAGACCAACCAGCCGCTCGCGGACGAGCTCGCGCTCGGCGTCGTCGGATCGCTCTCCCCATCGGCGCACCCCGACCTGCTCGCCGTGGCGCTGGCGGAGTTTCACGAGATCGACGGGATGCCGGGCACGCTCGCCTACCGCACCCAGATGGATATCTACGGGCAACAGCGCACAGTCGTCGTCTCACACTCGCAGCCCTTCGCCGATAAGCAGCGCCGCAGCTTCGCCCAGACGCTCTCAAAGGCGATACGCGAACTGGATGAGCTGAAGGGCATCGTGGGGCGCGGCAAGCACCGCATGGACGAGCGCGCCCTACAGGAGCGAATCAAGAAGATCCTCAAACGGCGCTGGCTGAAAGACGTCATCAGCGTCGAGCACGACCTGCCCGCGTGCACCTTCAGCCACCACACAGACGAGGACCAAATCGAGCAGATCGCAGCGCGCGAGTGGGGCAGACGGATCATCTTCACCGGCCGCCACGAGTGGACCGACCAGGAGATCATCGCCGCTTACCGCGCCCAAGCCAAGGGCGAGAACGGCTTCCGCCAGATGAAGGACCGCGAGTTCGCGAGCTTCTCCCCAGCGTTCCACTGGACCGACCAGAAGCTCAGGGTCCACGCCTTCTACTGCACCCTGGCACTGATGATCGTCTCGCTGATCGAACGCCAGATCCACAACGCCGGCATCGAGCAGGACGGGCTTACGCTCGGCACGAAGCTCGCGATGCGCCTGCTAAACGAGATCGACGAAGTCACACTCATCTACCCGCCCGCCGGCGGACACCGAGGCCGCCCCAAAGTCCGCACCCACATCGCCAAGATGGACGACACCCAACAACAGCTATACGACACACTCGACCTCGCCCAGCTCGCCCCCAACGTTTAGGTCATATGCCGCCGACCCCCCAATACCGCTTGTTCAAGCCAGTTTCGCCACCCATCCGCCCCAGACCCGGAAAGTCCCGCTAGCCGCCTCCGAGGCGACATCTATGCCTGTACTTCGGCTGTATTGCTGCTAGAATGTCTTCAATGAGCGTTGCGATCACGGTCCGCGGCGTGCCCGACGAGGTGCGCGACGAGCTTGCGGCACGCGCCGCCAGAGCCGGAAAGTCATTGCAGGAGTACCTCCGCGGAATGCTGCTCGAGGCTGCTGCACGTCCATCGGTGGGGGACGTCATCGCTCGCGCCCGTGCCCGCGTGGATGCGACCGGCGTGAGCATCCACGCCGAGACGATCCTTGCCGCGCGCAAAGCCGATCGGCGGTGAGCGCGGGCGTCGTTTGCGATGCCTCGGCGCTCGTGGCGCTGC
>JASHYF010000338.1 GCA_030043235.1 Solirubrobacteraceae bacterium
CGGGCTCGCCGCCCACGGTCGCCGGAACCAACTCGGTCCCGATCGAACGTACGCTGGGGACCGCCAAGGGCGGCACCAGGGGGTGCGAATGGGGCGGGACGCTGCCGCGCGGCACCACCGCGATCCGGCTCTCGCTGGGCGCGGACACCGGCCCCGCCGTGACCGTCGAGGTGCTTGCGCGCACGCCCGCCGGCGTCTCCCTCGTCACCTCCGGCGAGCGGGCCGCCGGATGGGGGCCGGCCGAATCCGTCACCGTTCCCGTCGGGCGCGTGACCCGCACGCTCCCCGAAGTGCGCACCTGCTTCGCGCTGGGGCCGGTGCGCGAACCGGTCAAGGTCGCAGGCGCGACCATGCGGGCGGTGGCCGCCAACGGCCACAGGTCCACTTTCGAAAGCCTGCGTGTGGAATACCTGCGAGCAGGTGAGCGCTCGTGGTTCTCGCTCGCCCTATCGGTGGCGCGTCGCATGGGCCTCGGCAACGCGGCAGGCGGCACGTGGATCGTCCTGCTCGAGCTGGCGCTCATGGTTGCGGTGGCCGCGCTCGCCTGCCGCCTGGTTCTGCGCACCGTCACGGGAGGCCGGGAGCGCTCCCGGAGCGACGGGCTTCTCGGCGGGCCGGGGAAGCCCCTGACGGCAGACTCCGCGCCGCTCGCACAGGCCCTCGATGCAACGCGCCGGATCGCGCCCGCTCCCTGGATCTCCTCAGGCGTCGCCCGTCTGAGCGCGGGAATGAGCCGGATTCCGCGTGCCGCCCGGATCTGCGCGCTCGTCGCCTTCCTGAACGCGGCCTGCTGGTCGCTCATCACGCCGCCCTTCCAGGTGCCCGACGAGCCGTCGCACTTCGCCTACGCGCAGCACCTCGCCGAGACCGGGCGCCTGCCCAGCTCGGCGGACGCCCGCTGGTCCGAAGAGGAGAACGTCGCGCTCGAAGATCTCCATCAGTCCTCGGTGCGCCTTCACCCGGAAACCGAGCCGATCGTCACACGGGCCGAACAGCAGCGCCTCCGGCACGATCTCGCACGGCCGCTCAGGCGTGACGGGGAGGGCGGCGCCGGCGCCGCGGCCTCCCAGCCGCCGCTGTACTACGCGCTCGAGAGCATCCCCTACTTCCTGGGCTCCGGCGGGACGATCCTCGACCGCCTGGAGCTCATGCGGCTCTTCTCTGCGCTCATGGCGGGCCTCACCGCGCTCTTCGGCTACCTGTTCCTGCGCGAAGCGCTGCCGCGGCTTCCGTGGGCCTGGGCGGTCGGCGGCCTTGCCATAGCGCTGATGCCGCTGCTCGGCTTCATGTCCGGCGGGGTGAACCCGGAAGCCATGTTCACCGCGGTGTCCGCGGCCGGCCTCTTCCTGCTTGCCCGCTCCTTCCGGCGCGGGCTCACACCGCGGCTTGGGGCCTGCATCGGCGTCGTGATCGCCGCCGGCACCATGACCAAGCTCAACTTCGTCGGGCTGATCCCCGGCCTGGTCCTCGGCCTGCTCGCGCTCACCGTCCGCGCGGCGCGAATCTCGAGACGTGGCGCGTCGCGCTCGCTTGCCATCGGCCTCGGGATCGCCGTCGTCCCGGGCTGCGCCTACGCGCTGCGCAACCTACTCGGCAATCGCCCCGTGCTCGGCTCGGTCTCCGCGGTGCTCGAACCCACCGGCGGGCACGGCTCGCTGCCCGGCGAGGTCGCCTACATCTGGCAGCTCTACCTGCCCAGGCTGCCGGGCATGGCCGCCGACTTCCCCGGCCTGGCTCCGTGGCGCGCGATCTGGTTTGACAGGTCGGTCGGGCTGTATGGCTGGCTTGACACGCCCTTCCCCGGGTGGGTCGACAACGTCGCTCTGGTCGTGGCGGGGCTGCTCGCGCTGCTCGCGGCACGGGCGCTCGTGGCTTCGCGCTCCCGCATTCCTCCCAGACTCGACGAGCTCGCCGTCTACGTTGTGATCGCCGCCGGGCTGCTCGTGCTCGTCGGGGCCGCCTCCCATCTGGCCTTCCCGGAAAAGGCCGGCACATATGGGGAGCCACGCTACCTGCTCCCGCTGATCCCCCTGGCCGGCGCCGCGGTCGCCCTGAGCGCGCGTGGCGCCGGCCGGAGGTGGGGACCGGCTGCCGGAGTGCTGATCGTCGTTCTGTTCCTGGCCTGGGACGTCTTCAGCCAGCTTCAGGTGATCGCCCGCTACTACGGCTGAGAGCGCCTGTCAAGATGCCTGCAGATGCATGCACGGGCCGTGTGCCTGCCCGGCACGGAGACCTCGCCGCGATCGGCAGAACCATGGAAACGCCCCCGGCGGCGCCGGCCAATGCGGCCGGCCCACCGGGGGCGCGGGGGTGTCCGCCCCCGATGACGCCGGCCAATGCGGCCGGCCCACCGGGGGCGCGGGGGGTGTCAAGTCAGGACCGCCTAACCCACCGAGGTGTAGTGGCACATCTGGCAGGTGCCCCTGTTGTCGACCCGTAGGAGGAAGCTCTCACCGCCGCCGCCGGTTTCGCTGTGGGTGGGGGTTTCGCCATTGGGGAGGGGCACGCCGGCCGCCCACCCTTCCATCGTCGCGTCCGTGCCGTGCGCTACGTGGCACTGGATGCAGTTCGGCTCGGTCTTGGTCCCGTCCGGGTGTTCCGCAGACACGTATTCTTTTTCTATTTTTTCATACTGAGCCTGCGTGAAGTTGGTCGTATGGCGGTACTCGAACACCGCATCGCCGCTGGGGGTCGTGGCGGTTGAGCCGGTGGTGAGCAGGCGCGTGTGGCAGGTCGAGCACCATTCGGAGATCCTGTAGCGGAAGTTTTTGTTGTACGGTTCCCAGGTTTCCCAGTAGTTGCTCGTCGTGTACTGCTTCGGGTTGTTGGGGGAGCTGGGTTCGGTGATGTTGACTTCCGTCGTGTTGTACGTGTTTCCTTCTCCCCCTCCCGGCAGCCCCTTCAGGATCCGGTAGTCGCCGTCTCCGTGCGGGTTGTGGCAGGAGGCGCAGGTCAGTTCGACGGTGGCGCCGTAGGATGCCTTCCTTTCGGCTTCGCTCTCGTTTTTCCATTCCGTCGTGCTGGCGTCGATCGCGCCGTTGCCCCAGGCGATCTGGGGCGAGCCATTGGTCGAGTGGCTCGAGGTCACTTCACGGCCGCTCGACGCCGTCGGGATTTCCCCTGATACGAGCCGCTTGTTGCTGCCGATGGCTTCGAAGGCTTCTTGTGTTTCTGACTTGATGCCACCTTCGTATTCGGCTTTCTCCGTGTTCGTTTCGATCATGGCGTATTTGAAGCCGCCGCCGCGCAGTGCCTTGACGTCTCCTTCGGGCCGTTCGGTTGAGTCTTCTTTCCCGGATTCTCCGGCTTCCGGATAGCCCACCCCGTCGCGGACGTCCAGGCTGGAGCCGCCGGCGGCGGAGCCGTGGCAGGTGTAGCAGAGGGCTTCCACGGAGCTGGCCTTCAGCAGGTCGGCGGCCTGGCCGGTGTGGGCTCGATGGCAGCCCGCGCAGTTGCTCGTGAGCATTCCACCCATGCCCTTCACGTGCGGGCCGTTGTCCGCGGAGACGCTGGGAACGCCTACAGAAAGCGCCAGCATGAAGCCAACGACGAAGAGCGAAACCGCCAACCTTCTCATTGTGTGACCTCCTGAGCCAACGCCGGCTCCTGCGCTTTCATTACCAATATGATTACGACGCTTCGCGCGGTCGAACGCAATCCGCCGGGTGGCATGTCTTCGGTAGAGGCAGCCCGGCGCCCCGCTTGGCTGCATGGCCCAGGGGATAGATGGGCTCTATACCGGTCGGTGGCCGGGCAGGCGCGCCGAGCAGGCGCCGATGCTCGTCCCAGGCGCACCGGTGGGCGCCCGCCGGTCATTCGCCGGGGCTTTCGCCGGCGTGGCACATGCGGCAGGTGCCCCGGTCATCGACTCGCAGCAGCATGCTGCCGAGGCTGCCGGGGGGCGCGGGCACGGGTTCCGGGCTGTGGACGGCCATCTTGCCGGCTTCCGCTTCGCCGACGCTGGCGTTCGAGCCGTGCGCGAGGTGGCACTGGATGCAGCTCGCCGAGCCCTGCGCCTTCTGGCCGGAGATGTGGCGATCGGTGAACACGGCGTCGCCGCTGGGCTCGTAGGAGGTTTCGCTGAGATAGCGCGTGTGGCAGGTGGCGCACCAGGCCGAGATGTCTTCGATGAAGGCCGGGTCGTGTTCTTCTTCGACGTCCCAGTAGTTGGTCGTCGTGTACTGCTTTGGGGCGTTGGGGGCGCCGACTTCGGTGATGTTGACTTCCGTCGTGTTGAGGTTTCCTTCTCCTCCCCCCGGCAGCCCCCTCAGGATCCGGTAGTTGCCGTTTCCGTGCGGGTCGTGGCAGGAGACGCAGGTCAGTTCGATCGTTTTGCCGTAGGCCTGTTCCATTTCTTCCTTTGTCGGTTCGGTCCCGAGTGGCGTGGGGTCGATCGGGCCGTTGCCCCAGTCGATCTGGGGCGAGCCGTTGGTCGAGTGGGCCGAGGTCACGGGGCGGAGTTCGCTCAGCACCGGGACGTCGCCGTCCGGGTCGGAGCCCCCGCCCTGCTGGCCTTCCGGGTGGGCGGAGTCGATCAGGGCGTACTTGAAGCCGCCGCCGCGCAGGGCGCCCACCATTGTTCCCTTCCGTTCTTCTGAGGCTTCTTCTTCGTCGGAATAGGCGACGCCGTCCGCGACGTCCAGGTTGGAGCCGCCGGCGGCGGAGCCGTGGCAGGTGTAGCAGAGCGCTTCCACGGAGCTGGTCTTCAGCAGATCGGGGGCCTGGCCGGTGTGGGTCCGATGGCAGGCCGCGCAGTTGCTCGTGAGCATTCCCCCCATGCCCACAACGTGCGGGCCGCTGTCGGCCCGGCTTGGGGCGGCGATGGCGAGCAGTGACAGGGCGCAGCCCAGCGCCAGCAGCGCCACGCTTCCTGCTCTGTCATATGCTCTCGTGCTGACCATGACGGTGGCGTTGCATCTGCCCGCGCTGCCGGCATCGGTCAGTATTCCCAGATCTGGACCCGTCCGTTTTCGCGATCGGTGACGTAGATCCGCCCGCTGGAGTCGATCGCGATCCCGTTCGGGTACTGGAACTGCCCGTTGCCGATCCCTTCCGTGCCGAACGATCCGATGTACTTCGGCACTTCCGTCGCCTGCTTTGGCAGCTGGTAGACGTCGACGTCCTGGGCGGTCGTGTCGACGACGTAGAGCCGGCCGTGGCTGTCGATCGCCACCCCGCGCGGCATGTCGAGGTCGCCTTCGCCAACCCCGCGGTTGATCTGGTTGACGAGCTTGCCGGCGGGGTCCAGGATCGCCAGCCGGCCGTCATCGCTGTCGGCCACGTAGACGTCGCCGCGCGAGTCGACCGCAAGGCCGTTGGGGAACCAGAACATGCCCTGGGTCCCGAGCCTGCGCAGGGGCTTCTCGCCGCTTTCGCCGAAGACCAGGACGCGGTGAAACTTCCGGCCCCCGCCGACGTCGGTCATGTAGAGGTCTCCTTCCGGGCCGAAGGCCAGCCCGAGCGGGTTCGCGCCCCGCCCGAGCTTTCCGGTGGGGCGCAGGGCGCGCAGGTACTTGCCGCTCGGGCTGTACACCTCGATGTTCTCGCGCAGGCGGTCGC
>JASHYF010000339.1 GCA_030043235.1 Solirubrobacteraceae bacterium
CGCGCGCTCGAGGCGGTGGACCGCGTTGTGCATCTTGCCGCGGCGGTGGGCGTCGGCCAATCGATGTATGAGATCGCCCGCTACACCGAGCGCAACACGATGGCGACCGCGAGCTTCCTCGAGCGGGTGGTGGGGCGGCCTGCGCCGCCGGGCCGCCTGGTCGTCGCCTCGTCGATGTCGATCTACGGGGAGGGTGAGTACGAGTGCCCGGAGCACGGACGCGTGGCGCCGTCCCCCCGGCCGGAGGAGCAGCTGCTGGCGCGCCAGTGGGAGCTGCACTGCGCGAGTTGCGGTGCCGAGCTCCAGCCCGTTGGCACGCCCGAGGACAAGGCGCTGATCCCTACCTCGGTGTACGCGATCACCAAGCGCGACCAGGAGGAGCTCTGCCTCGTCACCGGCGCCGCATACGGCATCTCGACCGTGGCGCTGCGCTTCTTCAACGTGTACGGACCCGGGCAGGCGCTGTCGAACCCGTATACGGGCGTGGCCGCGATCTTCGCGTCCCGCCTGCTCAACGGCCGCCCGCCGCTCATCTTCGAGGACGGGGCGCAGTCGCGCGACTTCATCCATGTCAGCGACGTCGTCCGTGCGATCGTGCTCGCGTTGGAGTCCGAGCGGGCGCCGGGCCACGCGATCAACCTCGGCACGGGACGAGCCAGCTCCGTGCATCAGATAGCGCGGGCGTTGTCCGCCGGATTGGACACCGGCGTGGAGGCCGTTGTCAACGGCCAGTATCGGGCCGGGGACATCCGCCACTGTGTCGCCGATCCCCGGCTCGCTCGCGAGCTGCTCGGCTTCGAGGCGCAAACGACCCTGGAGGACGGCATGCGTGCGCTGCTGGAGTGGCTCGCAGGCCAAGAGGCGGTCGACCACGTCGACGACGCGACGGCTGAGCTCGCAGCCCGCGGTCTGGCCCGCTGACAGGTCGCGTGGTCGTGGATCGCAGTCGACGGGAGGGCGAGCACCCGGGGACGGGCGAAATGGCCGACCTGGCGATCGTGATCGTCTCGACCAACGAGGCGCACTGGCTGAAGCCCTGTCTTTCCACGGTGTTCGAGCGCTCAGGCGGCGCATCCCTCGATGTCATAGTCGTGGACAACGAATCCACCGACGGCACACGCGAGCTCGTGGAGTCGAACTTTCCAGCGGCGCGTGTGGTCAGCTCTCCGAATCACGGCTTCGGCTACGGGAACAACCGTGGGATCGAACAGGCCAACGCGCGCTACGTGCTGCTGCTGAACCCCGACACGGAGATCGTAGAGGGGACATTTGCGGAGCTGGTCGGCCTGCTCGACGACCGGCCCGGGGTGGGTCTCATCGGCGTGCGCCAGATCACCGCGGACGGCACGCTGTGGCCGACGATCCGCAGGTTCCCCAGCGTGACTCGCGCGCTCGGTGAAGCATTGTTCTCCGAGCGTTGGCCGTTTCACCCCAGCTGGGCGGGAGAGCGCGTGCTCGACCCTCGCGTGTACGAGCGCGAGCAGGACTGTGACTGGCCGATCGGGTCGTTCATGCTGATGCGCCGCGAGGCGCTGCTGAGCGCCGGGCTGCTCGACGAGCGGCTCTTCATCTACTCGGAGGAGCCGGACCTGTGCCTGCGCATCAAGCGCGCAGGCTGGCAGATACGACACCTGCCTCAGATGACCATCGTCCACCACGTCGGAAAGGCTGGTGTGCGAGCGAGGAACGTCGCACAGTACGCCTACGCGAACAAGCAGTACGCGGACAAGTACTTCGGCCCCGTGGCCCGGTTCCTGTACATCGCCGCCATCTGCCTGGGGCACTTTCTGCGCGCCGCCGGCGCGCAGCTCGAACCCGCCAGCGCACAGGCGCGTCGAGAAGGCTCGCTGCTCGCCCTGCGCCTGCTGGCAGGCCGAGCGCAGCCACCGTTCGGCCAGCCCTCCGCCACCGCGCTCACGCCGTCGGTCAAGCACGCGGGGCCGGGCGCCGCACGTGTACGGCACGCCGCAGCCGCCAATGGTGGCGCCCCCGGCGCGGTTGACGTGAGCGCTGAGGAGACTGGACGCTCGCGATAGGGCTATCCGATGCGGCGGACTGGATCGAAGGCTGCGCGGGATGTGAGGTGTCGTGGGCGCGGACGAGCGTAGCTATGTCCTCTACGCGCCGACCCCCTGGGCGGGACCGGCCCCCTACCTGCGCGGCCTGGCCGAGGCGCTCGCAGCCCGTCATGCGGTGCTCTACGTCGACCCGCCGATCAGCCCGCTCAGCCCTTTCCGCTACGGTCTGGGCGCCGTCAGCGTGCGCCAGCTGCAGGCGGTCGCACACAGGGGCGTGCGCTCGGCGGGCGAGCGCCTCGGGGTCTTCAGCCCGCTCGCGCTCCCGCGAGCCCGGCGCGGTCTCTCGCGCGCGCTCTCGCAGCCGCTGCTGCGCTCGCAGATCTCCCGAGCCGTGAGGAGCGCCGGTCTCGAGCGGCCCGTCGTGGTCGCCTCGTTCGGGATCCCGCAGATGCTCGGCGCCGCGCGCGAGTCTCTGCGGGTGGGCATGCTCATAGACCACCCGTCCGCCGGAGCGTCGCTGATGGGTCGCGACGCCGCCGAGCTGGACGACGAAGCGTCCGCGCTCTGCCGGGCTTGCGATCTGGCGGTCGGGACCTCGCGTCCGATAGTCGAGCTGCTCTCCGAATGGGGCTGCACGAGCGCCCTGATCCCGGCGGGGTTTCCCTCGAGCCTGGCCGCCGCCTTCGATCGCGCCTCCGAGCCGCCCGAGTACGCGACGCTTCCGCGGCCGCTGCTCGGGTACACGGGCGGCATCGACGATCGGCTCGACTTCGAGTTGATACTGAGGCTCGCGGACCGCTTCAGCCACGGCTCGATCGTGTTCGTCGGGTTCGTGAGCCCGCGCCTTGCGGAGGAGGCGCGGGCGGCGCTCGCGGCGCGAGCAAACATTCATCTGCTCGGTCCGAGACCCCAAGTGCAGCTGAGCGGCTACATCCGCTATCTGGACGTCGCCCTGCTGCCATACGAAGACAGCCTGTTCACGCGCTACCAGGCGCCCGTGAAGCTCTGGGAGTATCTGTACGCCGGCCCCCCGATCGTGGGCACAGGGTCGGTCGCCCTGCGCGGCTACGCTCCTGCGCTCGTCAACTATGCGGAGAGCGCGGACGCCGCGGTGACGATGGTCGAGCAGGCGCTCGCCGACCCGGACGCCGGTCGTGAGGATCGCCGGCGCTTCGCGCTCGCGAACACGTGGGAGCACCGCGCCGGCGAACTCGACGCGCTCGTCGACCGGCACACGAATGGTCATGCCGTCCGCTGACCACAGGCAAGCTCCGGCTCAACGGGTGGACGGTGTGCGGGGAGACGATGCCCGATACTAGCCGATCGGCTAGTCGCCGGACCCACCTTACGGCCATGTCGAGCTCCCCGGGCGCGGCGTACGATTGCCGGCATGAGTCGACAGAGTGCTGCGGCGAAGCCTGCCGGGAAGCGCGATTCCGCCCGCGATGCTCGCGGTTGCAACGCTGGGGCGTCATCGGCGCGCCCCGCCCTCACGCGACGCGAAAGCGACGTCATCGAGCTCGCGACGCTCGGGCTGACGAACAGTCAGATCGCACAGCGGCTGAACCTCAGCACGTACGCGATCAAGTTCCATCTGTCCTCCGCCTACGGCAAGCTGGGGGTCGCAAACCGAACGCAGGCGGCGGTGGCGTATCTCAACCTGAGAGAAGCGGATCGGCTCTGACATGGACGTCAGCCTCATGCTCGCGGTCCTGTGGCGTTCGAAACGCCTGCTGCTCGGCGGGGTGCTGCTCGGTGCGGCGCTTGCGATCTTGAGCTACGGTCGGCCGGGCCTCTCCCACGGCGCGCCCAGCCTGACGCCGCGCGCTGCCGACGAGTGGCAGAGCGAAGCGCAGCTCTTGATCACCCAGACGGGCTTCCCGTACGGCCGGGCTGGGTACGAACACGTGGGGACGCTGGCGAGCCTCTCGCCGGTCTACGCAACCTTCGCCAACGGCAGCACCGTGCAGGCCGCGATTCGCCAGCGCGGAGAACAGCTGGGCATATCCGGGTCGGTCCAGGCCTCGGAAGCGTGGAATGTCGCGACCAGCGTCGGCCTGCCGTTCGTGAACCTCACGGCGACCGCGCCGACGCAGACCGGCGCGGTGCAGCTGGTCAGCGGCGCCGCATCGATCTTGCAGGCCTACGTGGCAGCCCAGCAGCAGGCGGCCAGGATCCCGCCGGCGGCGCGCATCCAGCTCCCCATCGTCAAGGCAGGCGTCGGCACCAAGCTCGTCAAAGGCCCCAAGCTCAGCGTGCCGATCCTCGTGTTCATGGCGGTCCTGATCGCCGTCGCGTCGATCGCCGTGCTGAAAGCGAGATTGCGACCGAGCGTCGACGTTGGCGCGGAGCGCGTGCCCTTCGATCTGGAATCGCAGCGTCCGTATGCAGACGTGGCTGCACCGGCGCGCCATGAGCGCACGATCCACGAGCGGACGGGCATGAACGGCGGAGAGACGGGCGTTCATCGCCAACCCGTAGCGGTTCGCCGCGATCACTAGCTGTGACGCGGTAGCGATGGTTCGCGAGCACCGCCTACCTGCGTCCGTGATCGCAATCGGGGCGGCGCTGGCGCTGCTCACGGCCGATATCGTCGCTGGCAGTGGCCAGGCGAAGGCGATGGCAGCCGTGCTGCTGGCCGTGGTGGGCGTGATCTGGCTGGCGCAGCTGGCGAGCAGCTGGACGGTGCTGATCTCGGGGATGATCCTCGTCGTTCTGCTGATTCCCAGCGACGGGCGCTACACGCTCTCAGGAGGTCTGCCCTTCCAGCTCGAGCCGTATCGCGTGGTGATGGGGCTGCTCCTGGCAGGCTGGGCGATCTCGCTGCTCATCGATCCCCGAGTGCACGCACGGGCCACGGGCTTCGAGGGGCCGCTCATCCTGATCATCGCCGCGATGTTCGGGTCAGAGCTCTCAAACCCGGGGCGTGTGGCCTCGGTGTCGAGCAACGTGATCAAGTCGATCTGGCTGTTTTCCTGCTTTGTGCTGTTCCTGTATCTGATCGTCAGCACCGTGCGCACGCGCACGGTGCTGGAGCGTCTCATCCCGGTGCTCGTGCTCGGTGCGTGCGTCGTCGCGCTCGCAGCGGTCGTGCAACGGCGCAGCGGGTTTAACATCTTCGATCACCTGCACGCATTGCTGCCTGGCTTCCACTACAACGCGGCGGGCGAACTTGGGGCCGAAGAACGCAGCGGCGCTGTGCGCGCCACCGCGTCCGCCGGGGACCCGATCGAGCTGAGCGCGTCGATGGCGATGCTGGCCCCGCTGGCCGTGTACCTCGCCATCAGCCGGCGACAACGAGCATGGTGGCTGGCCGTGGTTCTCCTGCTTCTCGGAGATCTCGCGGCCGGCTCTCGCACGGGGCTCATCGGGATCGTCGCGGTTCTCGCCGTGTTCCTGTGGTTGCGCCCGCGTCAGACGCTTCGCTGCTGGCCAGCGATGATCCCGGTTCTGCTCGTCGTGCACGTGCTGTCTCCCGGCTCACTCGGCGAGGTCAAACAACTCTTCTTCCCCAAGGAAGGCCTGGCTACTTCGCAGAGTGAAACCTACTATGAACCGACAGCCACCGGGGGGAAGCTCGTGCTTTCGAGCCGGCTGTCTCGGTGGGGCCCCGAGTTGAGTGAATTCTCCGAGTACGATCCGCTCGTGGGCCAGGGCTACGGAACGCGGGTCACCGGCAGGACCTCCCTCGAACAGAAGTCGATCACCTCGAGCGCCGACAACGCGATCGTTCTCGACGACCAGTGGCTTGGCACGCTGTTGGAGACCGGCCTGCTCGGTGTGCTCGGCTGGATCTGGCTCTTCTGGCGGGCCATTCGCAGACTCGGGATCCGCGCCAAGCTCGAACGCGACTCCCGCGAGGGCTGGCTGCCGGTCGCGCTCGCCGCCTCGATCGCGACATTCGCGTCCTCGATGCTGTTCTACGATGCGTTCTCGTTCGACCAGGGCGTGGAGATCGCGTTCGTGATGCTGGCTCTGGCTTCGGTCTTCCTGTCGCTGCCGCCGTCGCGCAGCATCGAAGAGCGGCGTTCGTAAGCCGATGGCGCAAACTGCACGCACCACGCCCGCGTCGGAGGGCGCCGAGCGGGTGCCAGCTGGCCGATCCTCTCAGCAGGCGGCAGGGATGACGCTCGCGCGCACGATCGACGCAGTCGAGGCGTCTCGTCCGAGCTTTGAGCGCCTGCCGGCCGAGAACGTCGATGCCGAGATCGATTTCTTCCTCACAGTCGTACGGCATCGCAAGGAGGTTCTCCGCCCCCATGTCGTGTTTCTCGACCTCGCCGACGGGCGCGAGATGCGCATCGTGGCAAGGCTCGAGCAGCAGAGCGGCTCCACGCGGCTGGGCACTCGGCCACTGCGTCGCCTGCAGGTTACGTTTGGCGGAGTCTCGGGTGCGCAAACAGCAGCAGATTATGAGCTGGTCGTCAGCACGCTCCGAGCGGCACTGGTGAACGACGAAGCCGATGTGGTGGCCCTTTCGCAAATCGAGCAAGACACGCCGCTGTACGACGTCGCACGCTCCGGGGCGCCGTGGTGGCGGGTGGATCACGTGCCCGCCAAGAGCGTCCACTGGCGTGCCGAGCTCGCGGACTCGCTCGAGGGATTCATCTCGTCGCGTGGGAAAAAAACGCGTGCCAACATCAGACGCCACGCGAGGCAGCTCATCCGCGCGCACGGAGACGTCCTCGAGGTTCGAGAGTTCTCCGAGCCTCAGCAGCTGGACGAGCTGACATCCGAGCTCGAGTCGATCGCGGCACGTACTTATCAGCGGGGTCTCGGTGTGGGCTACACCGGAGACGAGTCGCAGCGGGCGTTGATCGATCTCGCCGCCCGGCGTGGATGGCTGCGTGCGCGGGTGCTTTACATCGCAGAGACGCCGGCTGCGTTCGCCTACGGCTATTGCTACCGCGGCACGTTCTACAGCGTCGCCAACAGCTTCGATCCTGCGTTCGCGAGCTACGACGTAGGCCTCTATACATTGATGCAACTCGTCGACGGGCTGTGCCGCGAGCGTGATGTGCGCGTGTGGGACTTCGGCACGGGCGACGCGGAGTACAAGGAGCGGCTGGGCGATCTTCGGCTCAACGAGGCCGAGGTGCTGATGTTCGCGCCCTCGATCAGGGCGGTGCGCCACAATGCCGCGCGGAGCGCCCGGGTCGCAGCTTCCAGCGCCGCCAAAGCATGGGTGGCCAACAGCGAGCTTGGGCGCCGCGTGAAGAGGACGTGGCGCGAGTACGCGCAGCGGCGCGCCCGCTCCCTCGCCGCGAAGCGATGAGCGCCGGGCGCGTCCTCTGCGGTGCGCGTCGCGGACGACCCAGATCGCGCGCCGTTCGCGGAGCACGGCGAGCGCGCCAGCACGACTCGTAGGCCGCGAGCCCTCACGGCATCCACGCAGTCGGCTAACGTTGCCTGACGGGCAGGCCCGCCCGCCCGACGATCGTCCGCGCCACCCTGTGACTTGCCACGCAATGCTCCCCGGATCCACGCCCGTGCCGCGCCCTCGGTCGCGCCATCGACCGCGCTGCTCGGCGGCCAGTACGCGGAGCCGGCATGCCGCTCGGCGGCGGCGAGGCAAAGCTGACGGAGGCTGAGTGCGGCGAGCGCCCGGATACGCCCTGCACCTCGTCGTGATCGTGGCCGTAATCCTGGTGATGGGCTGCGATCCAACCTCCGCGGAGGCTCCCGGCGCCGGTCCTGTGCACAAGGCGGACGAGACGCCCGCGTACAGCACCTACTACATCAGCTATACGGAAGGCAGCGAATCAAACAACGGCGAATCGAAGGCCACGCCCTGGAAGCTCGCGCCGGGAATGAGGGGCTTCACGGCGCACTACACGCACCACGCGGGCGACCACTTCATCTTCGAGGGTGGGGTGACATGGCCGAAATCCACGCTGCCGCTGGCCCCCCCGGAGGGCGAAGCGGGCTCTGGCGCGCCCGGGAACCCCGACTACTACGGCGCGGATGAAAATTGGTACAGCGGCTCGGAATTCGCAGACCCGACGTTCACGGCGGAAGACG
>JASHYF010000340.1 GCA_030043235.1 Solirubrobacteraceae bacterium
CAAGCTCCTGAGCGAGCGCGGCGACGGGCCCGACGACGGTGACCGAGGGGGGGCGGATGTGCGCGCCGCGCGCGAGCGCGGCGATCGTGTCGAGCGTGCCCGTGACCGTCCGCTGCCACGGCAGCGTGCCCGCTTCGACGACCGCGGCCGGCTGCGATGCGGGACGACCGGCGCCGATCAGCGACGCTGCTATCTCCTCCAGGCGGCGCACGCCCATGTACAGGACGAGCGTCCCCGGGAAGGCCGCGAGCGCGTGCCAGTCGAGGACCTCATCCGTGTCTTCGCGGGTTTGCCCGGTGACGAGCGCCACCGCGCGCGCGAGGCCGCGATGGGTGACGGGGATGCCCGCGTAGGCGCTCGCCGCCACGCCGGCGGTCACGCCGGGCACGACCTCGAAGGGGATGCCGGCGGCGCGCAGCGCGAGGGCCTCCTCGCCGCCGCGGCCGAACACGAACGGGTCGCCGCCCTTCAGGCGCACCACCTTGCGTCCAGCCTGCGCGCGTTCGATCATCAGCGCCTCGGTCTGCTCCTGCGCCACCGACGCTCCGCCGCCCTCCTTGCCGACGAACAGCAGCTCCGCGTCGGCGCGTGCGCCGTCGAGTGCCGCGCGCGGGATCAGCCGGTCGTACAGGATCACGTCAGCCGCCGCGATCAGCTCCAGGGCACGTGTCGTGAGCAGGCCGGGGTCGCCCGGGCCGGCGCCGACGAGATACACGCATCCGCCCGTCTGCCTGTGCCCCCGCAGGGGGTGCGCCCCCGGAGAGGGTGTGCCCGTATGGGCGCTCATGTGCCGACCGGCCAGTGCTCCACATCGAGCTCCGTCATTGGGAAGTCCTTGGGATTCCCAGTCGCTAGGCGCGCGCCCACGCCAACCGCGGCTGCTGCGATCAGGCAGTCGGCCTGCGCAAGCGTGATTCCCCTGCCGGCGAAATCCCTGCGCCAGTCGCCCGCGCGCATACCCTCCTCGCGCCCAAGAGGTGCCATGTGCAGCCCGGACAGCAGGCGCACGGCGGAGTCTCTCTCACGCTCACGTATGCCCCGCAGCACCTCCTCGATGTTCACCGCGCACACCCAGGGAACTTCTTTCGTCCGCCGCAGCTTGTGGATGCGGCCCACGGCAGCCCGCCCACGGAGGGCGTCAATCAGGACGGTCGTGTCGAGCAGCAGCGGCAACGACCGCTAGCAGATGGT
The DNA here is from genome assembly GCA_030043235.1 of Solirubrobacteraceae bacterium. Classification (GTDB taxonomy): domain Bacteria; phylum Actinomycetota; class Thermoleophilia; order Solirubrobacterales; family Solirubrobacteraceae; genus Palsa-744. The sequence continues at coordinate 1,192 of JASHYF010000340.1, forward strand.
TGACTTCACGGGCGAGCCGCCGATCGCTAGCCGACTCGGGTCGGGTCGCTTCGGCGCTGCGCCCGGACCCATGCTGCCGGATCGGTGTCCCACTCGTGCTCCTCACCGGCGAGCGCGCCCAGACCGGCCTCTATGTCTGCCCATCTGCGCTCGTCGTCCAGTGCCCGGCGCAGCGTCTCGGCGATGAACGAGCTGCGCCGCCGCGTTCCCACGCGCCGGTCGAGCTCCTCCACCAGCTCGTCGTCGAGGCTTATGTGCAAACGCATGGCCACACACTAACACACAGAGCGCCCGCCGGCGGCGACGTCGGCATGCGAGTCAAAGCCTGATCTTGAGCGTGCGCGAGACGGTCACCGACGCGACGCGCAGACGGACGGTGATCTTCGTCGCGTGCCGGTGTCCGCGGGCGTTTCGGGCGGACGCTGCGATGCGGACCTCGAGCCGGTGCAGACCCGCGGAGAGGGCCTTCGAGACCCTCCTCACCCCGTGCCCGGAGACGGTGAGGACACCTGCCTTGGAGATGCGCAGCGTGAGCACCAGCTTGCCGCGGACGATCTTGCTCTTCACGACCGAGAGCGTGGGGAGCTGTGTGTGCGCGGCGGCGACCGCCACTCCCCCGTGCCTGTTTGCCGGCGCCTCTTCTTCCAGGCGGATGGTTTTGGCCGCTTCTTCCTGCTGCTGTTTCTGCTCGCGTTGCCTGGCTTCTTCTTGCTGCTTGGCTTCGACTTCTTCCGAGGTGATGGCCCTTATCTCGCCCGCCGCGCTCGAGTGGACGGTGAACACGGCTTGCACCCCTGTCGTGGCCGGTGCGTTGCCGCCCCTGACGCCCGTGGGGATCGCCTCGCGCCTTTCGCCGTTTTCGTCTTCGTATTCGTCGGGCGTCTGCATGGCGTCCGCCTGGCTGAGGGTTGCGGTGAAGGACGTCGCTTCCTCGTCCACGGGGCCCACGGAGGCGAGGAACGCGCCGCTTCCTTCGGCGGATTCGCCCCCGCATTCGAAGACCATGTAGGTGCCGCCCCCCGGGTTGAGCAGGATGCCGACTTCGCGCCTTGCCTGATCGATGTACACGAGCCGGGCTTCGATTGGGCCTGTCCTGATTTCTCCTTCGCCTGCTTCCGCGGATTTGCACTTGGCGCCGCCATCGTGGCCTTTTTCCGTGACGCAGCCCATGAACGCGTATTCCGCGACGGCCGAGCGCGCACCCGTGATGTTGCCTTCCCCGTGAGAGGCGGCGCAGTGGACGATGGTTTCGAAGCCGGCCATCGCGGCGTTCACTTCCCCGCTTTCGCTGGTGAAGCTGACCGGCAGGCTCTTGCCCGGGACCACGAATTCGAGCACGGGCGAGGTCGCGCTCGCGGCGGCGGGCACGACGAGCAGCGCGACAGCGGCGACCGCCGCCGCGACGAGAGCGTGCCAACCCCGCAGAGGTCCCACGCAGGCAGGATACAGCCATTTCCCAAAGGCCGGACGAGAACGAGCCATCGGCCAGCTCGGCGACGCTACACGGCTCCGACCATCGCCTCCGCCCGCGCCAGCAGCTCTCGCGCCCCGACGGCCAGCAGCCGCTCGGCCACCCGCCGCCCGAGCGCCTCGGGGTCGTAGAAGCCGCCCAGCAGTTCGTCGCCGATCCAGTGCGAGCCGTCTGGCAGTCCCACCCACGCGCGCAGGTGCAGGCAGCCGCAGCCGCGCGGCACGGCGTGGGC
>JASHYF010000341.1 GCA_030043235.1 Solirubrobacteraceae bacterium
CGGGCGATCGGCTATGGCGGCCAGACGCTGCTGTCGCGTTCGACCTACGAGTTGGTGGCGGACAGCCTGCCCGACGGGGTGAGCGTGCGCGACCTCGGGTTGCATCGCCTGCGCGACCTGGCGCGACCGGAGCAGGTCTACCAGCTCTGCCATGTCGATCTACTCGATGACTTCGGCGCGCTGCGCTCGCTCTCGGCTCTTCCGAACAATCTGCCGCTGCAGGCCTCGACGTTCGTTGGTCGCGAGGCCGAGATCGCGGAGGTTCGCGAGCTGCTCGGGCGATCGCGCCTGCTCACCCTGACCGGCGCGGGTGGCTGTGGGAAGACACGGCTGGGGTTGCAGGTGGCGGCGGAGGTGCTCGACGAGCACCCCGATGGCGTGTGGTGGGTCGATCTCGCGCCGATCGGCGATCCGGCGCTGGTCGCGAGCGAGGTGGCCGCCACGCTGTCGATCCGCGAGCTCCCGTCGCAGCCGGTGATCGACACGTTGACGGCGCAGCTCGCCGGGCGCCGGCTGTTGATCGGGCTCGATAACTGCGAGCACCTGCTGCAGGCGTGCGCCGAGTTGGCGGCGAGGTTGCTCGAAGCGTGTCCTGGCGTGGCGATTCTGGCGACGAGCCGCGAGTCGTTGCAGCTCGACGGGGAGCAGAGTTGGCGGGTGCCGTCGTTGCCCGTTCCAGGCCCTGAGTCGGCCGGGGCGGCGCTCGGGCGGGTAGACGCGGTCCAGCTGTTCTGCGATCGCGCGCGGCACGCGCGGTCGAACTTCCGTTTGCTGGAAACGAATGCGCAGGCGGTCGCGACGATCTGCCGGCGCCTGGACGGGATCCCGTTGGCGATCGAGCTCGCGGCCGCGCGCGTGCGCCTGCTCACCCCGCAGGAGATCGCCGACGCGATGCGCGAGCGGTTCGTGCTGCTGACCGGTGGCTCCCGCACCGCGCTGCCGCGGCAGCGCACCCTGGAGGCCTCGGTCGACTGGAGCCACGACCTGCTCAGCCCGCCAGAGCAAACGCTGTTCCGGCGCATCTCCGTGTTCGCCGGCGGCTGGACACTCGATGCGGTGGAGTCGGTTTGCGCCGGCGCCGGCTTGCAGGCCGCTCAGATCCTCGATCTGCTCGCGAGCCTGGTCGACAAGTCGCTGGTGCAGGTCGAGGAGCAGGGCTCCAAGACTCGCTACGGGCTGCTGGAGACCGTCCGCGTGTACGCGCGGCAGAAGCTCAGCGACGCCGCCGAGGCGGCCCTCGTGCGCGACCAGCACCTCGACTACCACATGCGGCTTGCCGAGTCCGTGGAGCCGCACCTGTTCGGCGCGGACCTCGAGCGGTGGCTCGAGCCGCTGGCGCTGGAGCTGGACAACTTCCGCGTCGCGCTCGGGTGGGCCGTGGACGCGGGACGCGTCGAGGAGTCGCTGCGACTCGCGTCTGCGCTGTGGTTGTTCTTCGAGGCCCGCGGCCATTGGCGCGAGGGCCGCGGTCACCTCGAATCGGCGCTCGCCGAGGAGGGCGCAAGAGCACTCCCGCGGGCAAAGGCGTTGGTCGCCGTGGGCCACATCGCGACGTTCGCAGCCGACTGGGTGGGGGCGCGGCGCTTTGCCGAGGAGGCGCTCGCGATCGGCCGCGAAGCCGATGACGAGCGCACTGTGGGTCGAGCGCTCGATCTGATCGGGTGGGCGCTGATGGCGCTCGAGCCGGGCGCGGCAATGCCGGTGTTCGAGGAGAGCATCGCCATCACCCGCCCGCTCGGCGATGCCTGGTTTCTGGCCGATGCGCTCTACGGAGCAGGCCTTCTTGCAACGCTCGGCGGGCGGCTCGACGCAGCGGTGACACTGCTCGACGAGGCGCTGGCGGTATCGCGGGCGGCAGGCAACCTACTCGGGATCCGCGAGTCGCTCACCTGGCACGGCCTAAACGCGACGATACAGTGCCGGTTCGAGCAGGCCGAAGCGATGCTGACGGAGGCTCTCGCGCAGTCACGTTCCCTTGGCGACCCGATGTTCGCGATGCTCGACCTCGGTAACCTCGGCTTCGGCAAGCTCCGCAGGGGAGAGTGGGAGGTCGCGCGAGCGCAGATCGAGGAGGCGATCGCGCTGGGCACGCAGATCGCGCACGACATCACACCGATGATGGGGTGGTATCTCGGGCTGCTGGAGTACGCCACCGGGGAGCTCGAGCGCGCCGAGGCGCTGATGAACGAGGCGTTGCCGGTGGCGCTGGCCAGCAATTACATCCCGTACGCCGTCAGCGCCCTGCTGATCGGAGCAGCCGCCCAGCAGGCGCGCGGCGAGATGGCGCCGGCCGTGGCCACGATCGAAGAAGCGGTGCTCGTCGCGCGCGAGAGCGACAACCCGCTGGCGATCGCGCCCGCGCTGGAGGCGCAGGCGCAGCTTGCACGCGAGGCCGGCGAGGTGTCGCGCTCAGAGGAGCTGCTGCACGAGGCGCTGCGAGCGTTCCATGACGCCGGCGATCCGGGCGGTGTCGCGGACGTCCTCGAGTCGCTCGCGGCGGTCGTCTGTGACCTGCAAAGCGAAGAGCAGGCGGTCCGGCTGCTGGGCGCGGCGGACGCCGCGCGCACCGCGCTCGGCTGCGTGCGCTTCCCCGTGCGTCAGCCGGACTACCAAGCGCTACTCGGCGTGCTGCGGGAAGCGCTCGGCGAGGAGGCTTTCTCGGCGGCCTGGTCTGCCGGCGCCTCGCTTTCGCTCGATGATGCGGTCGCCTACGCCGAGCGCGGCCGCGGAGAGCGCAAGCGGCCATCACGCGGTTGGGACAGCCTGAGCCCGGCCGAGCTTCGGGTCGTGCAGCTCGTCTGCGAGGGCCTGACCAATCCCCAGATCGGCGAGCGCCTGTTCATCTCGCGCCGCACCGTCCAGGCGCACCTCTCGCACGTATTCGCCAAGCTCGGCGTCGCCTCGCGCGCCGAGCTGGCCGCGCGAGCCGCGCGGCGCGAGCCAGGAGGCGTAGCGTGACACGCAAGGGCCGATCGGCGGACCAAACCCACGACGCGGTGGATCCCCTCGTCGTGAGCGGACTCGCCGAGCTCGCAACGGGCGCGCTGACCGGCTGGCTCTACACGCTCGTCAAGACCGACCCCGAGCAGGCCCGCGCCCTCGGGATCAAGTCGGGCGCACGTGTTCGCCAGTGGCATCTCGACCTGATCGCGCTCGGCGGCCTCACAGCGATGGCGGGCACGGCGGTTCCGGATCTCCCCAGGTGGGTGAAGTGGCCCCTCGGCATCGGCGCGTGGACGAACGCGATGTCCTTTCTTCCGCTCGCGTTGGACCCCGACGTCGAGCGACGCCAGCTGTACCGCGCGGCGGTTGGCGCGTCCTTCATCGCAACGAGCGTCGGCTTCACCGGCCTGGCGCTCACCGCCGCCCGGCGCCGCCAGAGGTAGCGGACACGCCGTACCGCTCTTGGCGGATCACACGCCTCCCTTCCAAGGCGATCGGCAATAATCAGTGGGGCCGTCGCTGGTCGTATCAGCGCAAGAGGCACCGCTGCCCGGCTCGGCCCTCTCCCGTGTGCGGCTGAGCGTCTCAGGCTATTGAGTCCACTTGCTGGCGGTGAGCGCCTGGTCCCAGAACTCCCGGTCCGCTACGGCCTCGCCACCGCGCCCCACCTTGCCGGACACGGCGACGCGCGTCTGGCCATCGCCACCGTTGGGGCTGAAGGTGACGTCGACTTTCTCCGCGCTGAGCACGCGGCCGAGCCATACGATGATCGAGATCGGCATCGGGACCCGCAGCGCAGGCCGGTAGGTCAGTGAGGTCGGGGTGTGCCTGCTGAGCCGCATCTCGCGGTGAAGGTTGCTGGCTGCGCCGCCCCCGCCGGGCCGGCGCAGCCGCTCGGTCAGGATTCCCTGAAGGCGCCGCCGGGCGTCTTCTGGGGTTCCCGCGGTCGAGAAGTCGTATGAGAATGCCTGTGCCATCTTCTTCTCCTTTGTCGGTTGGCGAGTCTCACCTGGTTTGGGGTTGCCAGCCGAAGCGCCGCACTGCGATCGCGAGCCCGGCCGCGCCCCAGATGACGAGGATCAGCAGGTCATGCCACGCGAACCCGGCCCCTGTCGTGTACGGGTTGAACGCCTTCAGGAGCATCTGCTGGAGGTGGCGGACGGGGAACACGTTGGCGACGTCGGTGAGCCAGTGGGGGATGTCTGCCGAGGGGACGAAGATCCCAGAGATGAAGTACAGCGGCAGCATCACCAGCTGCAACACCGGCTGGGCGGAGTCGGCGGAGTTGATCGCGGTCGCCAGCGCGTACCCAAGCGCGCAGAAGCACACCGCGCCAATCACGGTCGCGAAGATGATCGCCGGAATCGTCCGTCCCGGCAAGCGCGCCCCGTAGGCGACCGCGCCGATCGCGATCAGCACGACCGCGTTGACCATCGCCGTCCCCGCGCAGGTCAGCGCGCGGCTGGCGATCAGCGCCCACGCCGGCAGCGGCGTCGAGCGCCGCCGCTTCAGGATCCCGGACTCCCGCTGGGCGGTGATCGACACCACCAGGTTCATGAACGAGGCCGAGATCACCCCCAGTGCCACCAGCCCGGGAACGTAGTAGGTCGACTCCCTGATCTTGCCGCCGGCGACGCGCACGCTGCCGTTGCCGAAGATCGAGCACAGCAGCACCAGGAGCAGGAGCGGCAGCGCGAGCGTGAAGAACCTGCCCTGGCGGTTGCGCGTGAAAGCTCGTACGTCGTAGCGGAGCTGGTGCACCACCAGCGCGCCGCCGGACCGGCGAGCGACATGCGGGTGAGCGGCCGCGACGCTCATGCCGGCCTCTCCGTCAGCCGCAGGTAGATCTCCTCGAGCGTCGGCCGGTGCACCTCGATGTCAGCAAGCCCGTACCGGTGCTCGCGCGCCCACGCGGCGAGCACCCCGAGCGTCTGCACCGGCTCGCTC
>JASHYF010000342.1 GCA_030043235.1 Solirubrobacteraceae bacterium
CGACCTCCTGCTTGCAAAGCAGGCGCTCTCCCAGCTGAGCTATGGCCCCGCGAGTGTTCAATATACGCGCTGTAGAGCAGGCTTCTCGACCGTCCCGGTCGCGCCTTGCGAGCACGGCCGGGAGGTCCGGCGGGCGGGACGCGCAGTCAGGGCGTCCAGATCGTCGGTGGCCGAGGCCCCCCAGGCTCGCTCGTCGCATACCGGGCTGAAGTCGTCCTTGCCGTTGATGGGAGCTGGCTTGCATCTGGCGAGCTGTCCGGAGCTGAAGTGGGTCCGAACGAGTTCGCTGGCGACCCAGTGTGCTGGGAGGCCACTTCGACATCGGTGCCGAGGAGTGGCAACCGGGCCAAACCTGCTGACGCGCCAACGCGGCGCGCCGCAGCTGTGCCCGCTACACCTGCACGATCACCTTGCCGGTGTTGCCGCCGGTGAACAGCAGGTTGAGCGCGTCGGGCGCGTTCTCCAAGCCCTCGACCACGTGCTCGACGGACTTGATCTTGCCTTGCGCCAGCCAGCGCGCGACCTCGGCCTGGCCTTCGGGCAGGCGATCGAAGTAGTCGAGGATCAGAAAGCCCTGCATGCGCCCGCGCTTGATGATCAGGTTGCGGTAGTTCGCAGGGCCGGTCAACGCGCTTCGATCGTTGTAGCTGGCGATCGCGCCGCACAGCACGATGCGCCCGTGCATCGCCAGCTGCGCGAGGCAGGCATCGAGGATCGCGCCGCCGACGTTGTCGAAGTACAGGTCGATGCCCTCCGGCGCCGTCTCGCGCAAGCGCGCGGCCACATCCTCGGACTTGTAGTCGATCGCCTCGTCGAAGCCGAGCTCCTTGACTATCCACGCGCACTTGCCCGGCCCGCCGGCGATGCCGATGACCTTCGCGGCCCCCTTGATCTTCGCGATCTGGCCGACCGTGGAGCCGGTCGCGCCGGCCGCGCCGCTGACCACCACCACGTCGCCCTCCTTCACGCGGCCGACGTCGATCAGGCCGAAGTAGGCGGTCATGCCCGTGACGCCGAACAGGCTCAGCGCCATCGTGGGCGAGACGCCGCTCGGGAGGTCCCGGTAGCCGGCGGCCTCGCTCGCAATCACGTAGTCCTGCCAGCCGGTGAAGCCGAACAGCAGGTCGCCGGGCTTGTGCCGCTCGGAGTTGCTGCGCACGACTTCCGCGACGCCGCCGCTGCGCACCACCTCGCCGATCGCAATCGGAGGCAGGTAGCCCGGAGCGTCGTCCATCCACGTGCGGATGGTCGGGTCGATCGACAGGTAGCGCACGCGTGCCAGAGCCTCACCCTCACCCGGTTCGGGAACGTCGGCCTCTTCGAGGACCGTCGTGCGCTCGTCGACCATTCCCGTCGGACGCTCTGCAAGCACCACGCGGCGATTCAGCCCGGCCATGCTCGTCTCCTCTTCTTGCGGCCTCTGGACGCCGCCCAACGGCGTCGCGAATCGATCTCGACAACCTCCAACCCGTACGCGGCCTACGCCGCGCGTATACGCTCTCGACCGGGACCATACAGGGGCGAGCGCCAGCGGGCGCGTGAGGCCGGTCGGCGTGCGCTACTCGAACGACATTCGCTCCTGGCCCGGCGCGGCCTCCGGCGAGGTTTCCCGGTCGTGGTCGGTCGGGGACGGATCCTGCTCGATCACCGCCTGCATGTCCAGCTCGGCGGTCTCCTCGCTGAGTCCCAACGGGACAGCGGCCGGGTCAGGCGCATACGGTGTCGAGGTGGCCTCCGTGGGCGCAGCCGCAGCGGAGCTGTCCGCTTCCTCGCGAGGACTATCGCTCTCGGCATGGGCAGCCATGGGTGCGTCCGGGAGCACCGGCGCGAGCGCCTCTTGCTCCTCGCGGGCCACGGCGCTCGGGTCGGCGCCCCTGCGGCGCTTGAGCTCGAGGTGTTCGCGTATGGCTTCGTCGAGCAGGCCCATCGCGGCCGCACACCATATCGGGCGCACCCACCCGCGTCGTGACGACTACACTGCTGGAACCGTGCGCATCGCCCACTGCCATGCGTACCCGGGGCTATAGCTCAGCTGGGAGAGCGCCTGGATCGCACCCAGGAGGTCGGGGGTTCGAGTCCCCCTAGCTCCATAGGCATAGAAGTCCGCCGGGTAGCCGGCGGGGTTTGCACCCGCCGGCCCCCACAGATCCGCACGTGAGCCTCTCGACTCATACGGCTCGTGCCATCCAGCTTCAGGACACGGCGCTGCCGTACCTCCAGTGCACGAACAGCTCGGGGTTCCGGGTCCGGATGCCCCGCAGCCACGCTCGTGCCCTTCGGGCGCTGCGCGCCAGTCGCTTGTACTTCCATCGCGCCCAGCGCATCAGATGGCGATCGATGCGCTTGCACAGTGGGATCACCGCGGTCGGGTAGAACGCGGTGGAATAGGCAAACCAACCCCGGAGCACGGGGTTGATCGCCTTGGCGAGATCGTCGAGGTCTTGGGTCGTGCGCCGATGAAGCCGCCAGGATGACTCGTGGATGACGCCACCCAGGACGTCACGGCGGCAGACCTTGCACGGTGGCTGTCCTCGCTCGGCGGGTAGCTCCCCGGTGGGGGTGGCGAGCGCGAGCGCGCGATGAGGCCGCTGCCCGTTGTAGTGGCTGGTGTAGGCGCGCATGGTGCGCTGCAGATGGCGCCGACCGGTGATCAGGACGTGGTCGAGGCAGTCTTCGCGGGCGGTGCGTACCCATCGCTCTGCATACGCGTTGGCCTTCGGTGCACGGACAGGCGTTTTGAGAACCACGGAGTCCTCGGTTCGGAAGACCTCATCGAAGGAGCACGTGAACTTGCTGTCGCGGTCGCGGATCAGAAACCGCACGTTCTGAAGATGCTCCTCGCCTGCGAGGTTGCGGGCCTGCTGGGTCACCCACCGCGAGTCCGGGTTCCCGCTCACGCCAGCGAAATGCACGCGGCGGGAGTGCAGCTCGATGAAGA
>JASHYF010000343.1 GCA_030043235.1 Solirubrobacteraceae bacterium
ACCTCGCCGCGCTCGAGCTCGGGGCCGCCGAGCTCCTCCCAGGCGAGCGACAGCTGGCGCACGACCGCGTCGAGCAGGCCCCTGGTGAGCACCCAGTCGATCTCGGTCAAATGGCGCTCGGCCGGCGCCTGCGCGGCCTTGCCGCCGAGCAGGCATTCGAGCGCCTGCAGCACGAAGGGCAGCTCGGCGCTCATCAGCATCTGGCGCTCGATCGCGCTGGCGAGGACGGCGACGGCGATCGAGTCGGCCGGGAGCCGGGCCTTGGCGGCGGCCCACGTGTGCTGGCTGATGTCGGTGACCGCGATCTCGACTTCCGCGTTCAGCTCGCCGGCGAGCGAGTTGCCGAGCGTCTCGCAGAAGATGTCCATCGCGCGGCCGATGCGCCGGCGCAGCTCGGTGGTGAACTTGGTCGGCTGGGAGAAGTCGAGCGCGCGCACCTGCGCGCCCGCCTCCGCCTGCTCCTCGCTCTGCGCGACGCTCATCGTGATTAGTTCTCTGAAGGCTCGGCCGGCTCCTCCCCCTCAGGGGACGATGCGATGGCGCCGTCTTGAGCCTCCTCCTGCGGGGAGGATGCCATGGCGCCGTCGTGCGCCTCCTCGGGGGAGGACGCGGAATCGGAGCGCTCGTCGAGGATCTCGGTGATGCGCAGGCCGTACTGCTCGTCGATGACCACGACCTCGCCCCGCGCGATGGCGCTGCCGTTGACGAGCAGGTCGGCGGTCTCGCCCGCGAGGCGCTCGAGCGCGACCACCGAGCCGACACGCAGGTCGAGCGTCTCGCCGACGGTCATGTGCGTGCGTCCGATCTCCACGCTCAGCTCCATCGGGATGTCGCTGAGGCGGCTGAGGTCGGCGCGCGGGTCGGAGCCTGCGCCATTTCGCTCGGTTTGCTCGAACTGCTCGTACTCGATCGTGTCGGCCACGTGTGCCTCCTATTGGACCGTAAGGTCGGTCCTATTGAACGGTTAGATCGGGAATCAGCACGGCTTCGACCTTCACGTCGGTCTGCTGTTGGATGGCGAGCAGGATCTGGCGCTTGATGGCGCTCCTGCCCGTATCCGAGATCAGCGTTTCGCCGTTCTGGTTGGTGACGGTGTTGGTCACGATTTCGCGCACGAGGGGTTCCTCGGGCAGCGTGCCCGTGGCGCTTTCTCCGCTGGAGGAGGACGCGACGGCGGCGGCGCCGTCGCTCTGCCCCGGCGCGAGCTCGAGCGCGACGGTCATCTTCGCGTAACGGCCATCTGTCAAATTGAGCAGGAACGGCGCCGGCAGCACGTAGATGGTTCCCTTGATCTTGTCCTTGTTGACTGGCTTGGGCTGGCTCATCTTGTAGCCGACGCCCAATATGAGAATCGGCAGGGCGATCGCAAGCATGAGCTTCTTTTTCTTGAGCATGGTCGCGGTGGTCCTCGACTAGGGGGTGGTCTCGCCTTCGCCTTCGGGGCCGTAGATCCGCCGCATCACGATCTCCACGCGCCGGTTGCGCGCCCGCCCGGCGGCCGTGGCGTTGCTGTCGATGGGGTGCTGGTCGGCGTTGCCCGTGGCGGTCAGCCTGCTGGCGGCGACGCCGTGTGCGATCAGGAATTCCACGACCGTGCTGGCGCGCGCGGTCGAGAGCTCCCAGTTGCTCGGGTACAGGCTCGAGTGGATGGGCACGTCGTCGGTGTTGCCTTCGACGGTGATGGGGTGTGTTTCGTCGACGTTGAGCAGCTGGGCGATCTCGCCGAGCAGGCCGCTCGCGCGCGGTTCGAGCGTGGCCTGGCCGGAGGCGAACAGCAGGTCGTCGGTGAGCACCCGGATGACCAGGCCGCGCGCTTCGATGGAGGTGGAGACGGCCTTCGCGAAGCCGTGCGAGGCGGCGTACGCGTCGAGCTCTTCCTTGATGTGCTGGAACTCCTGCGCCTCCTTCTGCGCCTGCGATTCCTGGGCGGCGGCGGCCGCCGAGCTGGTCGAGCCGTGGGCGGTGCTGTTCTGCAGTGCGCTCGCGCCTTCGGTGGCGACCGGCTCGATCGCCTGCAGTTCGACCTTCGAGGGGACGTTCGCGGAGTTGTCGGTGGCGCCCTGCTGGGCGACCGATTTGCCGCCGGGGAGGATGTTGCCGGAGAAGGCCGCCTTCAACGACTTCTGCAGCGTCTCGTACTTGGAGATGTTGACCGAGGAGATCGAGAACAGCACCATGAACAGCGCCATCAGCAGCGTGATCATGTCCGAGTAGGTGAGCAGCCAGCGCTCGTTGCCCTCCTCGTGCTCGGAGCCGTGGCGTCGCCGTCCGTGCCCGCGCGCCATGATCAGGCCGCCCGCGCCTCGTCGAGGCGCGCCACCTTCTGCTCTTCGCCGGCCGCGCGCTCGACCGGCGGCAGGTAGGACATCAGCTTTTCGGAGACCAGCCGCGGGTTGTCGCCGGCCTGGATCGAGAGGATCCCCTCGAGCGTCATCATGCGCAGCTCCATCTCTTCCGCCGACATCGCCTTCAGGCGGTTGGCGATCGGCAGGAAGACCACGTTGGCGGAGCCGACGCCCATCAGCGTGGCGATGAACGCCGCGGAGATCGAGGGCCCGAGCGTGGCGGGCGCGGCGAGGTTCTGGAGCACGTGCACGAGCCCGAGGACGGTGCCGATGATGCCCATCGTGGGCGCGAAGCCGCCGGCCTTTTCGAAGGGCGCCGCGGAGGCGGCGTGGCGCGCGGCCATGCCGTCGACCTCGGCCTCGAGAATCGCGTGCACCATCTCCGGGTCGGTGCCGTCGACGACCAGCTGCAGGGCGCTGCGCGTGAACGTGTCGTCGATCTCAGACAGCTGCGCGTCGAGCGCGAGCAGGCCCTCGCGCCGCGCCTTGTCGGCGAGCGCCACGAGCTGGTCCAGGCGCCCGCGCATGTCCGGCGGTTCGGCCGAGAAGACCATCTTGTAGAGGCTCGGCACGCGCTTCATCGAGGCCATGCCGACGCTCGCCATCGTCACCCCGCCGGTGCCGCCGAGGATGATCATCAGCGCGGGGATGTCGATGAACGAGGCGGGGTTCGTCCCGTCCATCATCGCGCTCAACAGCAGGGAGCCGAAGGCCACCCCGATTCCGATGGCCGTAGATGCCTTCATTGCTTGCATACATCGGCTGTCGCAGGAAATCCTTCAGTTTTGGCCCGTCCCCATGCACCAACGGTCCAACGGCCCTACAACGGTCTGCCCGTTTCGGGCAGAGCCCGGCGCGAGGCTCCGCAAAGCGGACCCGTGAGAGTCCGCACCCGCACTGCGCGCCTCCGCGCCGGCGCGAAGCTCAGGTCGGCTCGTCCTCGACGGCCGACAGCCGCGGCGCGTCGCCTTTGATGCCCACCAGCGGCGCCGGGGGTGGCTGGGCTGCCAATCCGGCCGGCCGGCCGCGGCGCTTGAACGCGTCCGCGAGCACGGCCGCGCGGTAGGAGTGGACCGCGGCGGCGACCTCGGCGGGCGTCTGCGCGACGACGATCTTGGCGCCGGTGGCGAGCGTGATGACGGTGTCGGGCGTGGACTCGACCGTGACGATCATCTCTACGTTCAGAAGGAACGGCTCGTTGTCGTGGCCGAGCCGGTTCAGCGTGATCATTGACTTCCCCCCTTTGCGATGCACTTTAGCCGCAGGGTGGGACGGCGCGGGCGCCATCCCACCCCGGGCTCCTCGGAGTCGTCCCCTTTCGTTTACTGGATCATGGTCACCAGCGTGCTGAGCATTTCGTCGGCCGTGGTGATCACGCGCGAGTTGGCCTGGTAGCCGCGCTCGGCGGTGATCATGTTGGTCATCTCGGTGGCGAGATCGACGTTCGACATCTCTAGCTCGCCGCCGATCGTCGAGCCGAAGCCCGGCGTGTCGGGCGTGCTGACGAGCGGGGCGCCCGAGTTGGCGGTGCGCGCCCACAACGAGCCGCCGAGGCGTTCCAGCCCGCTTTCGTTGGGGAACGTCGCCAGCGAGAGGTAGCCGGCGGTGACACGCTGCAGGTACTGAGGCGATTCTTTGTTCTCGTCGGTGTAGCTGACCGCGCCGTCCTCGCCGATCGACACGTCGCTCGAGCCCGGCGGGATCATGATGTAGGTTTCTTCTTTGCCCGGTTCGTAGGTGTCGCCCGTCGGCGATTCGGCGGTGACGACGGCGGTTATCCCGACCACGTATTCGCCCGACTGCGTGGTCAGGTATCCGTTGGAGTTGGTCGTGAGGTCGCCGGCGCGTGTGTAGTTGACGTTGCCCGGCAGGCCTTTCGTCAATTCGCCTTCTTTGGGCGCTCCGGGGCCCACGCGCAGGAAGCCGGGACCCTCGATGGCCACGTCGAGCGGGTTGTTGGTGGTCTGGAAGGACCCCTCCGTCATTTCGTTGATCGTGGCCTGCACCTGCACGCCGAGACCGATCTGCTCCGGGTTGGAGCCACCGTTCGTGGGCGACGGGCCGGAGGCCCCGTGCACTACCTGTGTGAGCGAGTCCGCGAACGTGATGCTCGCGGCCTTGTAGGCCACGGTGTTGACGTTCGCGAGGTCGTTGGCGGTCTCGTTGAGCATCGCCTGGTTCGCGTCGAGGCCGCTGATCGCGGCGTACATTCCTGCCATCATCCTGACTGCCCTGCCTTTCGCGGCCTCCTCGATGAGGTCCGGCCGTTGTCTGTTTTCGCCGCTCGCCTCATGCGAAGACGGCGCTGCCGGTTCGCCGCTTCGCTCATGCGATCACGGCGCTGTCGATGTTTGTGAACACGTTGTCCTTCATGTGTTCGGACCCGACGGCCGTGATGACCGTGCGGTTGTTGACGGACACCACGAACGCGGTTCCGTCGACGAGCACGAGGGAGTCGCGCGAGCCCTTGCTCGCGGCGCGATCGACCCCCTTTGAAAGTCGTCCGAGCGTGCCCTGATCGAGCTCGATCCCGCGGCGCTCGGCGCGCGCGAGGGCGTGCTTGGAGAATGAAAGGCTTTCCGCTCCCTGCGAGGAGCTCGCGTGCGCGAGCGCGTCGGCGAACGACGGCCCGGAGCCGGAGCCGCTGGTGCCGGGCTGCCGGCCTGT
>JASHYF010000344.1 GCA_030043235.1 Solirubrobacteraceae bacterium
CCAGCGCAAAAGCGTCTCTGGCGTGACCGGGAACGCCCGCCAAGAGCGGCGCGGCATGATTCGGCTGAGGGCCGCCAACATCAGCCGGTCTGAGGCCGGGAACCGCGGGCTGTTCCCCTGGCGTCGCAGGACCGCAAGCTCGTGGCGCAACACGAGGATCTCCAGCTCCTTCGAGCGCTCGCCGCGGCACAGCAGCACGACCAGCGCAAGCACACGGCAAGCGAGCACGTACAGGAACGACGACACAACGACGACACCACGAGCAGCCTCCCGCGAGCGCTCGAGGCTCAGCGTGCGAGAGCTCAGCGGAACAGGTCCTCCCCGAGCGGCCTCAGCAGCGCGGCGGCGCCGGGGCCGTCCTCGTCGACGACGAACCGCTGCAGGCCGTCGATCAGCACGACGGGCTCGCGCGAGTCCTTCGCCCGCGCGAGGTCCGCGGCGCCGGCGGCGGCGTCGGCGATGGCGAGCCACGTGGCGCGCAG
The DNA here is from genome assembly GCA_030043235.1 of Solirubrobacteraceae bacterium. Taxonomy (GTDB): domain Bacteria; phylum Actinomycetota; class Thermoleophilia; order Solirubrobacterales; family Solirubrobacteraceae; genus Palsa-744. Next base: position 483 of record JASHYF010000344.1, read on the forward strand.
CTCCATTCCCTCCGCGTCGGCTCGCCCACGCCAGTCCTCGAGCGCGTGCATCCCCGCGAGGCCGATGGCGACGTCGAGCTGCCCGTGGCGCCACGCGCGCCCGAAGCTGTCGCTGATCAGAACAGCGGGCGCCACCCCCCGGCGCTCGTCCCAGCCGGTGAGCTCGCGCAGGCGCGCGCGGATGCGCCGGGCGGAGGCGTCCGGATCGGCCGGCAGCAGCACGAGCGTGCCGTCGGCGGCGTTGGACGCGTCGACGCCCGCGTTCGCGCACACGAAGCCGTGACGGGTGCGGCAGACGAGCACGCCGCGCTCGGCGCGCAGCACCTCCGCGGACTGATCCAGCACCACCTGGACGGCGCGCGGGTCCTTCGCCCGGCCGCCGGGTGGCGCTGCCGCCAGCTCGAGCGCGCGCTCGCTCGGGTGCACATCCTCCAGCGCCACCACCGCGCCCTCGGACTTCGACACGGCCTTCTGGGCGATCGCCACGACCTCGCCCGCGCGCAGCTGCTCGTCCCCGAGCGCCGCCGCGACCAGCTCCGCGAGATCGTCGCCGGGGCGCACCTCGGGGAGGCCGCGGAGGGCGCGTGCGCTGAGCGCGGTCACGAGAGACGGGCTCAGGCGGTTGTGGGCACGGCGAGCTCGACCGCGCGATCGGGCAGGCCGAGGACGGCGCGGGTGCGCGGCGCCCCCGTGCGCTGCGCCGCGAGGCGTGCGCGCAGCACCTCGAGATCGTCGCCGGTGTCGATGTCGAGCAGCAGCGAGGGCGCGCGTGCGACGCGACAGCGCGCGCCGGCGGCGCGGGCGAGCAGGCGGTGACGCTCGCAGCTGCCGGGACCGAAGCTGGGGGGGATCGCGCCGGGCGGCGCGAGCACCAGGCCGTTGGTGCCGGTGCCGTGCCGGTCCGGCACGATCACCACCTCGGGCCGCGGATTCTCGTGCGCGTGCTCGCCGAGCAGCGTGTCGAGCTCCTTGGGGTCGAGCGTGGGGCAGTCGCCCGGGACGCAGAGCACCCGCTCGAATCGTGCGGCCAGCGCGTGCCGTATCCCCAGCGCCGCAGCCGCCGACTGGCCGGACTCCCCCTCGGGGGACGATGCAGCGCGGTCCTCCACGAGCATCGCCCGATGCTCGCGCGCGGCGCCGGCCGCCGCCCGCTCGCTCGTGACGACGACCGTCAGCTCGATCGTCCGCGCCTGCGCCAGCGCGGCGAGCACGTCGGCGAGCATCGCGCCGGCGAGCTCGCGCCGCAAGTCGCCCGCCACGGCCGCGCCGAGGCGCTGCTTGGCGAGAGCGAAGCGCTTGACCGGGAGGACGGCGGCGGTGCGCACGGCAAGAGCGTAGCCACGCGCGCGCGCGCGCGCGGGCGGGCGGGCGGGCGGGTCCCCCTCACCACTCGAGCAGCATCAACCCCACGGTCACGCCCGGCCCGATCGTGACCATCAGGCCGTGTTGCCCTGGCTCGGGCTCGCGGCGGGCGATCGTCTCGCTCAGCACGTACATGATCGAGGGCGTGCCGACGTTGCCGTGCTCGGCTAGCGTGCTCCAGCTGGTGGCGACGTCCTCGTCGGAGAGCTCGAGCGCGTCCCGCACGTTCTCGATGATGCGCCGGCCGCCCGGGTGCACGATCCAGTGATCGATGTCCGGGCGCGCGCGCTGGTTGCGGCGCAAGAAGCGCTCGACGAGGTCGAGCAGCCCCGCCGCGGTCAGGTCCGGCAGCTCGCGCGCGAGGTGCAGGTAGCTGTCCTCGCCGCCGAGCTCGAGGCTGACGGCGCCGAGCGTGTCGCCGATCTGGTGCACCTGGGAGGCGAGGATCACGGGACCGCGTGCGCGGGGATGCTTGGACACGAGCGCGGCCGCGCAGCCGTCGCCGAAAAGCGACGATCCGACGGTCTTCGCCCTGGGGTCCTGCGGCGTGGCCGACGTGAGGATGCTGCTCATGCTCTCCGCGGCCACCACCAGCGTGTGCTTGTCGGGGTGCTCGTGCAGCGCCTGCGCGGCGAGCTTCATCAGCGGCACCGCGCTCGCGCAGGCGACCCCGGTGACGTGGTACTTGTCGGTGGCGGGGTCCATGTGGTAGTGCTCGATCAGGCGGTGGGCGATGCTGGGGACGCCGAGCGAGTACAGGCTCGCGCTGATCACCGTGCCGACCTCGCGCGGGTCGACCTGCAGCGCGTCGACGGCCTCGATCGCGTGGGCGAGCAGCTCGGGCTCGACCTGGCGCGTGCGGTCCTGCAGCGTGCGCGCGAGGAACTCGGGCTCGACGTTCAGGTGGCGGCGCTTTACGCCGCAGCGCGCGAAGATGCCCTCTGCGAACTCGTCGCCGGCCAACCCCAGGCGCTCGAGGACCTGCGCCTGCGTGAGCACGGTGTCCGAGTCGGACACCGTCAGCCCGGCGATCCGCGCGCCCGCGCGGCGTACGCGCGGGGCGGCACGCCGGAGCCGCTGTGGCGCGGGCGCGGGTGACGCGGCCACCGCTGACCGTCCGCCGCTGCTGCTGCTGTACGGTTCGTCGCTTCCGTACTGGCCGTTGAACACGGTGAGGCTCCCTGGTTTGACGGTGGGCGCCCGAGCGGACGCGCCAGCTGAGGATTTGAAGGACTTTATGAGCGTTAGACCTCTTATCCGGCCACAAGATGCGGCTTCTTATCGACTTCTTCGCGTGCGTCCGGTGTCGGTTTGATGCTATAGCACCCTTATCGGAGGGGACTGAGCGTGGCTGAAGGCACAGGATCGACGGATCTCAAGCTGATCGGGGCGGGGCTGCCGCGCACGGGCACGCTCTCGCAAAAGCTCGCGCTCGAGCAGCTGGGGCTGGGGCCCTCCTACCACTGGGTGAACGTGATCGCCGACCTCGAGCGTCAGGTGGAGCTGTGGGAGCGCGCGCTGGACGGCGAGGCGCCCTGGGAGCAGATCTTCGACGGCCATCGCTCGACCGTGGACTGGCCGGGCGGCTACTTCTACCGCGAGCTGATGGAAGCCTTTCCCGGCGCGAAGGTGCTGCTGAGCGTGCGCGAGCCGGAGGCGTGGGAGCGCAGCTTCAGGGACACGATCTGGACGATGAGCTACGGCGAGACCGTGATGCCGCTGCTCTCACGCGCCCGCGCGGAGATCGATCCCCGCTGGAAGCGCTACCTCGCGCTCGTGGACCGCATGTTCTGGGGCCCGCAGGGCACTTTCGCGTCGGGCCACGCGGAGTCGGCGCAGCTGATCGAGCAGATGCTCGCGCATCAGGAGCGCGTCGAGCGGGACGTGCCCCCGGAGCGTCTGCTCGTGTGGGAGGTCGGCGAAGGCTGGGAGCCGCTGTGCGAGTTCCTCGAGGTGGACGTGCCCGGCGAGCCGCTGCCGCACGCCAACGACCGCGGCACGTTCCTCGAGCGCGTGATCGACGGCGCGCTCGTCACGCTGCAGTCTTGGCGCGAGAGCCATTCGAGCGCGCTCGGCTGAGCGCTCAAGCTAGCGCCTGCGCGAAGGACAGGGTCCGCTCGGCCACGCGCGCCCGGCCGGCGGCGTCGTCCATGCGCGTGTCGGTCTGCAG
>JASHYF010000345.1 GCA_030043235.1 Solirubrobacteraceae bacterium
GCGATCGAGCGATTCCTCTCCCCCTTCGCGACCGTCACCGAAGCCCTCGGCCAGGCCGCCAAGGCGGCGAGCGCCGGCCAGCCCCAGCAAGCCCTCACTCGGCTCGCGGCGGCCGCCTCCGCCTCACGGCAGATGACCGGTGCCGCCAGGGCCTATGGCATCACCCAGTGCGAAATCATCTTCGCGGCGCTGGCCACCCCGGCATCCACGCATGCAGTCCATGCCACGCTCGCCGGCGAAAACCACGACCCGACCGTGAACCAGCCGTGGCACTACACGGTCACCGTGACCGGCGCCCAGGGAAACGAGCTGAGTGGCACCGAGACGACGCAGTACACATACGACGGCGTGGTGGTGGGCACCGAGAAGCCAGAAAACGTGGCGTTCACCGGCGGCGTGTACCACGACACGATCGAGTTTCCCGCCGCGGCCGTCGGCTACCCGCTGGAGGTCCAAGCGGTGATCCACGTGAGCCTCGGTTCGGTCACGCTCGACTGGCCGGTCGAAGTTCGTCGTTGATCGCGCCGCGCGGCCGGCGCGTAGACTTCGTCCATCATGCGTGAGGGGGCCGTATCGATGGAGACGATCGCGCGTCTCTTCATCGATGCGTTCAATCGACGCGACAGCGAGGATCTGATCGGTGTGAGCGACCCCGCCATCGAGTGGCGCCCGAGCTCGCTCGTGGGAACGAGCCGGATCTATCGCGGCCACGATGGCCTGCGTCGCTGGGTCAGCGAGCTCGAGACCGCCGCCGTCCAGCATCGGGCTCGGGTGCGCGAAGTGCGCATCCTCGACGAGCGCCGCTTCGCGATCCTGTCGGACGTGCTGGTCGACGGCGAGCTGCTCTCGCCCGGGGCGATGCTCGCGATCCTCAGCGACGACGGCAAGATCACCAAGGCACGCGGCTACCTGTCTGACGAGCAGCTGCTCACGCAGCTCGAGCTCGTGCCTGGAGATATCGCCTCCGGGCACTGACATGCGTGCGAGCAGCGCCGCACGCCGAGAGAGCCTGAGCTGGTGAGACACGGAGGGTCGTGAAAACCCGCAACAGCTGCGTTGGCTCTCACGGATACGCAGACGCTGCGGCCGATCTACGGTTGCGATGTCAGCGAAAGGAAGAGGTCGTGTTCAAGAACGTGCTGGTCGGAGTGGATGGCAGGCAGGGCGGCCGGGATGCGATCGCGCTCGCACAGCAGCTCGTCGACTCTGACGGCAAGCTGACGCTCGCTCACGCGCACAGCGGCCGGCTTCGCAACTCGCGTGCGATCGGCCCGGGAATGGTCGGCAGCGAGCGCGAGCGCTCGCTGGAGATGCTCGCGCGCGAACGCGCCGGCGCGGAGCTGGACTGCGAGCTCGTGAGCGTCGAAGCTCTCGGTCCCGGCCGTGGACTTCACCGGCAGGCACGGTGTCAGCAGGCTGATCTGCTGGTGGTCGGCTCGTGCAGCCGCGGCGCGTTCGGCCGCGCGATGCTGGGCGACAACGCACGTGCGGCGCTGGATGGAGCCTCGTGCGCGGTCGCGATCGCCCGGGCCGGATATGGCGAGCATCCCTTCCCGTTCGCCACGATCGGCGTGGCGTACGACCGATCGTCCGAGAGCGAGCTGGCGCTCGCCACGGCTCGCCTGCTGGCGGCGCACACGCACGCGAGGGTCGAGGCGCTCGAGGTCGTCGCGATCCCCACTCCCGCCTACACCGGCCTGCTGCCGCCGCTGACAGGAGAGAGCGGCGATGTGATGCTCCAGCAGGCGAACGGCGCGCTCGCGGACTTGCCGGACGTGCAGGGCCGTGTCGTGTACGGGTTCGCCCGCGAGGAGCTGGCGGCCTTCGGCGAGGACGTGGACCTGCTGGTGCTCGGCTCGCGCGGCTCCGGCTCGCTCAAGCGGCTCGTGCTCGGCAGCACGTGCGACTATCTCGAGCGCCACGCCCCCTGCTCGCTGCTGGTGCTCGCACCCGCCGCAGCCCCCCTCGATGCTGCCCCGAGGGAACGAGAAGGGTCTGACGTCGAGGGGGTGGCCGCCTGATGGAAGCCCCGGGCGCAGGGTGGGCGGGACGCTACGCCCTTTCAGCGCGCACGTCTCGGGGCGACGCGCCATTCGTGATGTGCGTCTGTACCGATCGGAGCGGTGGATATCTACGGACGCGGACCGGCGTCCACATACGCCACGCTTGCAGCTCACGTATCCCCCAGCGTCGAGGCGCGAGGACATGAGCGAGATCGACGACCCGAGCATCATCCAGCGCAGTGTCGAGAAGACGCACATCTGGCTGAAGGAGCTCGGCGACGAGCTCGGGGGCAGCGACCGTCTGTACGCCTACCGCGTGCTGCGTGCCGTGCTGCACGCGTTGCGTGATCGGCTGCCGGTCGACACGGCAGCCAAGCTCGCCGCGCAGCTGCCGACCCTCGTCCGCGGCATCTACTACGAGGACTGGGACCCGAGCCGCACGCCGCTGCCGATCCACGATGTCGACGCGTTCCTCGATCGCGTCGCCAGCGAGGGACGGATGGCCGGCGAGACCGAGGCTTCGCTTGCTGTCGAAGCCGTCGCCCGCATACTCCAGAGGCACGTCTCGGCCGGTGAGATCGGCGAGGTGATCGCGGTCCTGCCGGACGCGCTCAAGACGCTCATCGAGGCCTGACCGGCCTACCGCCGAAGTTCGTCGCCGATCGCGCCGCGCGCACAGCGATAGGAGGCAGCCGGTCGAGCTGGCGTGCCCAATGGGTAGAAGGCCGCGACACTGGCCGTGCTCAACCCCGATGCGAGCGCACCAGTCGAGCCATACGGTCGTCTACATCAGGAGTCCCAAGCTTCGCTGGAGGCTGGAGAATGAACCACGAAGTCCACGTCGCGATGGCCAGGCGCAGCGGGAGGCGCGGCCGATGACCCCGCCTGTGGTTGGGCTCGGGACGCTGCGCCGGCTGAGCGAGCTGGGATGCGGCCGGCCCGTGTTGAGCGTCTACCTCGAGCTGGGCCCGCGCGCCCCAGCGGGGTGTGCTGCGCAGATGCAGACATGCCTCGCCGAGCTTGCGCCGGAAGCGAGTGACGCCGACGTGCGCCGTGTGTGCGAGATGCTGCGATCGATGCCCGAGCCCGCGCACGGGACGAGAAGCCTGTCGTTCTTCTCGACCGCTGAAGGCTCCGCTTTCGCGGCGGTGCCGCTGCCGGCGGCCGTTCAGAGCATGGTCGTGGTGGACACCGTGCCTTGGCTGGAGCCCTTGGCGGGGATCTTCACATCGGGGGATTGGGGCATCGCACTGGTTGGCGGGCAAGGCGCGCGACTGCTGCGGGGGGCTCCCAACGCGCTCGTCGAGTTTGCCGCCTTGCACGACGAGCCCCATCGCGACCCCCTGCCCGGGGAGCGCTGTCAGGCCGGCGCGCCTCGCCTGATCGAGGAGCGCCTCGGCGAATACGCGGCGCACGTCGCGCGGCTGCTGCTGCGTGCCCACAGGCGTCGCGCGTTCGAGCGGCTGGCCGTGGCCGCACCGCGCCAGCTGTGGCCGGCGATCGAACAAGCGCTCCACAGCGATCTGCGCGAACGCCTCGCGGGCCTCGTTGA
>JASHYF010000346.1 GCA_030043235.1 Solirubrobacteraceae bacterium
GTAGTGACGCACGATCCCACGCTCGTTCGGCTTGTTGTAGTAGGGAGTCACGCTCAGCGTCGCGTCCACTCCGAGTTCGCTAGCGACCTCCGTCAAGTGGATCGCGTGGCGAGTGTCGTTGGACCCGGTTCCCCCCACGATGCTCGCTGGATGCCCCGAGGGCAGCGTGGGGCGCTCGCGCACCGCCAGGCCGATCAGCCCGAGGTGCTCCTCGTCGGTGAGCGTGGCCGCCTCGCCGGTGGTCGCGGCCACGACGAATCCGTCCGAGCCGTTCTCCGCCAGGTGGTGCATGAGCGCGACGAACGACTCCTCGTTCACCCGTCCGCGCTCGTCGAAGGGCGTGACGATCGCCGTCAAGATCGCGCCCAGCTCGCGTGCGCTCCTCAGGGTGCTCACCGCCTGCAGTATCTCACGCGCGACCGCGTGGTGTTCACGCCTCGAACAGCAGGCTCTCGAGGCCGATCGTGAGCGGGTGCTCGAGCGCGCCGACGCGGCGCACGGCGAGCAGCACGCCGGGCATGAACGACTCGCGCCCGGTGGTGTCGTGGCGGATGGTGAGCGTCTGCGCGAGGTCGCCGAGGATCACCTCCTGGTTGGCGACGAGCCCGGGCAGGCGCACGGAGTGAATCGGCGGCGGCTCGCGACCGCTCGCCGCGGCCATCAGCTGCGCGGTGCGCGCGGCGGTGCCGCTGGGAGCGTCGAGCTTGGTGTCGTGATGGAGCTCGATGATCTCCGCCTTTTGCATGTGGCGCGCCGCCTCGGCGGCGAAGCGCATCATCAGCACCGCCCCGATCGCGAAGTTCGGGGCGATCAGCGCGTTCGCCCTCGCGTCGGCCTGCTCCAGCGGCGCGGGGTCGAAGCCGGTCGTGCCGATCACCACGTGCACGCCCGCGCGCAGGCACTGCAGCGCGTTCCCGAGCGCTACGTCCGGGCGCGTGAAGTCGACGACCACCTCGGCGGGGTGGGGGGGCATCAAGAAATCGGCGAGCGCCGTATCGAGCAGCGGGTCGGCGCGTCCGACCAGCTGCATGTCCTCGGCCCCAGACACCGCCTCGCAAACTGTCTGGCCCATGCGCCCCGCGGCGCCGGCGACGGCCACCCTGATCAGCGCCGCCCCCTCCCAGCGGCCGCCCGCGCGCCTGCCGCCGGAGCCCCGGCGTCCTGCAGCTCGGACACTCCGAGCGGCTCGATCGAGGCGAGAAACTCGCTCGAGGAGGGACCGACGCCCGCGGCCGAGAGCCGCGCGGGCGCGAACAGCTCGGCGGCGAGCTCGCGCAGGTCTTCGAGCTCGACTGCGTCGATGCGCTCGATCACCTCGTCGATGGACAGGATCGGGAGCTCGCCCAGCAGCGAGCCGCCGAGGCGGCTCATGCGCGCCCCGGTGGACTCCATGCCGAGCACCACGCGCCCCTTGAGGTTCTCGCGCGAGCGCGCCAGCTCCTCCTGTGTGAATGGATTCCCACCCACCCCATTCCCACCCACCCCATTCCCACCCACCCCCTCGACGCAGCGCTCGAGCTCCTCGGCGATCACGGCCATCGCCTGCGCGACGTTGTCCGGGCGCGTGCCCACGTACAGGCCCACGTCTCCCGTGTGCGCATACAGGTTCGAGAAGGTGAACACCGAGTAGGCGAGGCCGCGGCGCTCTCGCACCTCCTGGAAGAGGCGCGAGGAGCTGGTGGCGCCGAGCACTCCTTCGAGCACGCGCAGCGCGAAGCGCCGCTCGTCGCTGCGCTCGATTCCCGGGCCGCCGAGGCACACGTGGTACTGCTCGGTGTCTTTCTCCAGAAAGCGCGCGCGCCGCGCGAGCGGGACGGCGGTCGGGAGCGGTTCCTCGCGCGCGTCCCGCGCGCCGGGCGTGCGCGTCTGCCCGGCGGCTGCGGCCAGCTCCACGAGCGCGTCGTGCTCGATCGAGCCGGCGGCTGCGATGACGACGTCCTCCGGCACGTAGCGCTCGGCGTGAAAGGCGGCGAGCTGCTCGCGCGTGATCGTCCGCACCACCTCCGCGGTGCCGATCACCGGGCGCCCGAGCGGGTGCGAGCCAAAGACGGTCGCGCCGAGCAGGTCGAAGACGCGGTCCTGGGGGTCGTCCTCGTACATGGCGATCTCCTCGAGCACGACCTCGCGCTCGGCCTCGAGCTCGCCGAAGCGCGGGCGCCAGACCATGTCACTCATCACCTCGAAGGCGCGCTCGAAGTGCACGTCGAGCACGCGCGTGTACAGCGAGGTGGTCTCCTTGTCGGTGCCGGCATTGATCTCGGCGCCCATCGCGTCGAAGATCTCGTCGATCTCCCGCGAGCCGAAGTGCTCGGTGCCGCGGAACAGCATGTGCTCGAGCAGGTGCGAGATGCCGGCCTGCGCTTCGCGCTCGAAGGCCGAGCCGGTGCCAAGCCAATAGCCGAGCGCCACCGAACGCACGCCGGGCACGCGTTCGCTGACCACCCGCACGCCGGAGTCGAGCGTGGTGATGCGGTGTTCAGCGCTCACGCGTGCGGCGTCGAGGCCTGTCAATCACGCTCGCGCCCGTGGCGCGGACGCCCCGAGCCACGCTCGCCG
>JASHYF010000347.1 GCA_030043235.1 Solirubrobacteraceae bacterium
GCTCGCCGGCAGTGCTCGCGACCTGCGCGCCGGGCCCCAGCCACGCGACCCACAGCGAAACGCCCGCGCGCGCCGCGCCGCTCGACGCGGCGCCGCAGCCGCCGGGCTGTGCGAGCCACACGATCGCACCAGGGCCGGTGGGAGCGGTCGGGCCCGCGCTGGGAAAGGCGACCTGGGGCGCGGTGCTCGCGGCGCAGTGAGCGATCGTGCGGGGAGCGCTCCAGCCGGCGCCCCGCGCCACCGCGACGGCGCACAGCCAGGCAATCAACGCCAGAAGCAGGCCTCCTTGCGCCCAGCGAGCGGCGTGCACTCGCGACAGCTTGCCACACGACGGCGCTGGCACCGCCGGCCCGCCGGCAGCACGATCGCGGCGCGCGGCGATGCGAGCTTGCCGGGCTTTACAGTGACAGCCCACAGGAAGCTCCATGAGCCGCCGGCCACGAGCGCCACGAGCACTCGCGCTCGCCGCGCTCGTGGTCGCGGACGGGCGGACAGACGGGCCCCAGCCCGCCCGGGCCGGGCCGGCGATGGCCGAGACGCGGGAGCTCGGGGCAGCCGATCGAAGAGGAGGCTGACGACGTGCCTGACACGAACGACCCAACCAAGATCCTCGACCTCTCCGGCAAGGTCGCGCTGGTGACGGGCGCCGGCCAGGGCGTGGGCGCGGCGATCGCCACCTACCTCGCCGCCAACGGCGCCGCGGTGGCGGTCAACGACTACGTGGCCGAGCGCGCAGACGCGCTCGCGCGGGAGATCCGCGCGCGGGGCGGCACGGCGGTCGGCGTGCAGGCCGACGTCACGGACTTCGCGGCGGTGATGGAGATGGTCGAGGTGGTCGCGGGGGAGCTCGGAGCGGTGACGGTGCTCGTCAACAACGCCGGCAATGCCGGCGCCGATCCCTCTGCGCTCTCACGCGCGCCGTTTTGGGAGAGCGAGCCGGCCAATTGGGAGCCCTACCTGCGGGTCAACCTGTACGGCGTGATGCACTGCTGCCGCGCGGTCATCCCCGGGATGATCGAGGTCGGACACGGACGCCTGATCACGGTGATCAGCGACGCCGGGCGCATGGGCGAGCCGCGACTCGAGGCGTACAGCGCAGCCAAGGCGGGCGCGGCCGGGCTGATGCGCGCGCTCGCGCGCAGCCTCGGGCGCTACCGCATCACCGCCAACTCGGTGGCGATCGCCTTCACGCAGACGCCCACCACCGCGGGCGTGCTCGCTGACGAGGAGTTCAGGCGCAAGATGCTCTCCAACTACATCATCCGCCGCGTCGGCGAGCCGAGCGACCCGGCCGGGCTGGTCACGTTCCTGGCCTCGAGCGCGGCTGACTGGATCACCGCACAGACCTACCCGGTGAACGGGGGTTTCAGCGTCAGCCAGTGAGCAGGGCGCGGTTCATCGCCGGCGGGACGCACGACAAGGCACCCGGCTGCGCCGCCCATGCCCAGCCGATCGCACGAGCGCCGGCCCGCGCATTCCCGGCCTGCGGAGCAAGCCGCGGTTGCATCGTCCGCTGAGGAGAACGCCGGTGAGCTTGGACGGGAGCCCGGCGGGGCGCTGGCAGCATCCCTCGAGCTGCGCGCCCCGCCGTCCCCGTTTGCGCCGCGACACCCCACCTCCCATGGGCACGAAGACTATATATGGGTAAACCCCTAGTCAACCCCCAAAACAGTTCCCGGTTGGTAGGGCCTCAGGGCAAGCGGCGGTCGCGCTGCGCTCGCACGGCCTCCGGGCGCGCACCGGTCGGTGCAGGCGCGACGGAGCAGCTACTTCCGCACGAGCTGGCGCGCCGGGCGGGCGTGCGCGCGCCGCACGGACCCCCTCGCGTGCCTGACCGATTGATAGGCCCGCACCAGGGCCTCGTCGGACGGGAACGGCGGCTGGCCGCGAATGAACGCGAGGTAGTCGTTCCCGAGCGCCATGAGCCGCGGCGTGAACTGCCGCGCGGGCCGGGAGAGCAGCTCGTCGATGTCCGCGTACAGGCCCAGGTCCGCGTACACGTGGCGCGGGTCGAGGATGTCGAGGGAGTCGTGCAGGCCGTCCCACTCGACCAGGCGCGTCTGCATGCAGAAGTGCGCCGTGCGGCTCGCCAGCTCGCGGTCGGTGGACGGATCGCACTTGACCCACCTCTCGTTCAGGAACGCCGCACCATGGATGTGCACCGATTCGCGCGAGGCGTAGCGCGTGAGAAAGCGCGGGCCGACCACGCCGAAGTACCTGCGCGGATCCACGCGTATGACGCCGTAGGCGGCGGGTATGCCGGCGGCGCGCAGGAGCGCCACCAGCAGGTTGGCCTTGTTCGTGCACATGCCTTTGCGCTGTTGGAGCGTCGAGGACGCCGGCATCCCCCACGGCCCGAACCCATAGATGACGCTGTCGCGCACGAACTCGAACGCGGCCATCGCGATCCTCGTCTGGTCGCCGCCCCGTGCGCCGTGGGCCAGCTCGGCGAGGCAGGCGTGAATCGCGGGGTGGTCGTGATCGCAGTAGCGGGTGACGGCCATCGCATCGCGCGGCTGGGCGGGGACGGCGCGGCTGGGGCTGACACTCGGCTGGTGTCTCGCGCCCGCCCGCCCGGCCGTCGGCGGGGCGGGCGGGCGCGTGGATGAGCGCGTTCGCCCGCGCGCCGGGACGAGCGCGCCGGACTGCCGTGTGAGGATGCGCGGCGAGTACCAGTCCACCGGTCCCAGTATGCGCATCAGCGCGGTCAGCAACATCGGCTGCGCGCGCGTGGCGCCGATCGCCACGGCGAGCGCCGCGCCGAGGCCCACCTCTTCGACCGGCGCGTGGCGGGGGGTGAAGGAGCGACCCGAGCGCGATGCACAGCGGCAGCGCGGCGCCCGTGACGATGCGCCCTATCCTAAGCCTCTGCCAGTGATGAATTGCAGCCGGCGATCAGCGCGAACGCGCCCCGAGCGGCGCCCGGCGCGCGACGGGGGCTCGGGCCGACGGGAGAGGGCCGGGCGGGTGCTGCGTGCCCGATTTTGACGCCCACGAGCACGCGGAGCTGCGCCTGGTCGGCCGTCGCCACGAGCTGGCGCAGGTCGATCGCCTGTTCGAGGAGGCGCGCTCCAGCTCGGCGACGGTCCTCGAGATCACCGGCGAGAGCGGCGTCGGCAAGTCCAAGCTGCTGTCCTACGTGCTCGCCCGGGCACGCACCCGCGGCTACCTCACGGTCATGGGGAGAGGCGCCGAGTTCGAGGCGGATGAGCCGTTCGGAGCGTTTCTGACTGGGCTCGAGCCGATCCTCCTGGAGCTCCCCGAGCAGACGCTGCGCGACCTGGGACTCGAGAAGTCGCGAGAGCTCGCAAGCCTGTTCCCCGCGCCCGCGAGCAGGCTCGGCGGACGGGAAGCGGACCGAGGCGCTGACGCGAGCGACGTGGGCATGGACCGTTATCGCCTGCATCGCGCGTTCTCGGCGCTGCTCGAGGGGCTCGCGGCGAACAGGCGCACTCTGCTGGCGATCGACGACCTGCACTGGGCGGACCCGGCGTCGGTCGAGTTGCTCTTGCACCTGCTGCGGCGCCCGCCGCGCTCGCGGCTGTTCGTCGCGGTGGCGTTTCGAGCCGGCCAGCTCGAGACGAAGGCGACAGCGGCGATACAGCAGTTGCGGCGCGATCTGCACGGAGAGCTGATCGAGCTGATGCCGCTGAGCGCGGAGGAGGCGCGCGCGTTCCTCCCGGCCGACATGCCGAGCGCGGTCGGCGAGCGGATCTACAGCGAGAGCGGCGGCAACCCGTTCTATCTGCAGGAGCTGGTGCGCGCCGCGCGCAGCGGAGGAGGCTCCCCGCCGCGGGGCCAGCGAGGAGCAGGCGCCGAGCGGGTGCCCTCGACCGTGACGGCGGTGATCGCCGGCGAGCTCGAGCGCCTGTCGCCGAGCGCGCGTGAGCTGATCCAGGCGGCCGCGGTGGTGGGCGACCCCTTCGAGCCGGAGATCGCCGGCGAGCTCATCGGCATGGTCGAGGCGCAGACGCTGCGCGCCATCGACGAGCTCGTCGATCGAGCCTTCGTGCAGGGCGCGCCGGTCCCCGGGCGCTTCAGCTTTCGCCACCCGATCGTGCGCCGGGCCGTGTACGAGTCGGCCGGGGTGGGATGGCGCCGCAGCGCGCACGCCCGCGCGGCG
>JASHYF010000348.1 GCA_030043235.1 Solirubrobacteraceae bacterium
CCACTGATGAAACGGCGCCACCGAGGCCTTGAAGCACAGTCCGGCCACGCACAGCGCGATCCCCGTGAGCGTCAGCGGGTCGGTCGCCAGGTTGCCGCTCGAAAGCGCGCCCGCGATCGCGCTGAAGTCGGTGGAGCCAGTCGCGCCGTAGATCAGCGCGATGCCGTACAGCAGCGTCGCCGAGCCGACCGAGCCGACGATCAGGTACTTCAGCCCCGACTCCAGGGAGTGCTCGCGCCGCAGTTCGGTCGCGCACAGCACGTACAGCGGGATCGACAGGAGCTCCAGGCCGACGAACAGCGCGACCGTGTTCTGCGCGCTCGCCAGCACCGACATGCCGCCCACCGACGTCAGCAGCAGCGCGTGGAACTCGCCGTGCGCGGCTTCGTGCGCCGCCAGCGAGCGCCACGCGAGCAGCACCGTGCAGGCCCCGCCGGCGATCAGGATCAGATTCAGCGCAAGCGAGAGGTCGTCGACGCGAAGCGCGCCCGAGACGATCGACTTTTCCGCGTTCCACTGCCAGATCGTCAGCCCCAGCGCCGCGCCCAGCGCGCCCAGGCTCAGCGCGGGCACGAGCTGGGCGCGCACCCAGCGTGGGCCGAGCATGCCCACCATCAGCACGATCACAGCGCCGCCCAGCAGCGCGATCAGCGGCGACAGGCCCGCGAAGTCCACATGCGGGCCTTTCAGCGTCGTCGCCAGCTGTGGCGCGTAGCTCATGGTTCTTCGACGCTCGCCGACGCCGTTTCGACCGGGTGTGATTTGGCTACGCTCGCAGACGCCACCGCCGCCTTCACCGAGCCTTCGCTGCGGTGCAGCGCCAGCTGCGGGTACACCGCGAGAAACACGATCACCGCCACGAGCGGCACGAGCACGGCGCCGTCCATGAGCGAGATCTCACGGGAGCGGACCCCTTTGCCGACGCGGTTGTGCATCGCGCGGATGAACAGCCGCAGCGCGTACACGCTTGCCATCACCACGCCGCTGAACGCGACGATCGCGATCGCGAGCTTGGCTTTGAACACGCCCAGCAGGATCAGGAACTCTCCCACGAAGTTCGAGGAGCCGGGCATCGCCAGCGTCGCCAGCGTGACGATCAGCGCGAGCGACGCGAGCAGCGGCGCGCGGAAGGCGATGCCGCCCATGTCGCGGATGTCTTCCGAGCCGCCGGCGCGCCGGGCGAGCAGCGCGACGATGAACAGCAGCGGCCCCATCACCAGCCCGTGGTTGAGCATCTGCAGGAGCGCGCCCTGGGCGCCCTGCGGGTTCAGCGCGAAGATGCCGAGCGTGATGAAGCCGAGCTGCGCCACCGAGGAGTAGCCGAGGATCAGCCGCGCGTTGGTCTGGCTGAACGCCTGCACCGACCCGTACACGATCGAGACCAGGCCGATCAGCAGCATCAGCGTCTGAAAGTGCACGGCGGCCCGCGGGAACAGCGGCAGCACGATCGCCAGGAAGCCGTACGCGCCCACCTTCGAGAGCACGCCGGAGAAGACCATCAGCACCTCGATCGGCATCGTGCGGTAGCCGTCTGGCATCCAGCCGTGCAGTGGGAAGGCGGGCATCTTCACGAGGAAGGCGGCGGCGAAGAACAGGAAGATCCACTCCTGCGAGCCCGTGCCCAGCGGGATCTTCTGCAGTTCGGAGAGCACGAACGTGATGTGCCCGCCGCTCTGCTGGGCGGCGAGCACGCCAGTGGCCACGGCCCCGGCGAGCATCAAGAGCGAACCGACGAGCGTGTAGATGACGAGCTTGATCGTCGCTTTCACGCGGTCCGGCCCCTGGCCCCACCCTCCTATCAAAAAATAAAAAGGAATCAGCATCAAATCGAAGAACGCCACGAACAGCGCGAGGTCCTGGGCTAGGAACGCGCCTAGCACGGCCGACTCGGCGAGCATGAAGTTGAAGTAGAAGAGGCGCGGTCGATCCCAACGGCGCAGATTGGCCGCGAGTGTCGCCGCCGCGAACAGCAGCGTGGTGAGGCCCACCAGGAACACGTTCAGGCCCGTGATCGCGAGCTTGTAGTGGATGCCCAGTTCTGCGATCCACACCACGTCGGTGACGTGCTGCAGCGGCGCGCCGCCGGCTTTGTATTCGGCTATGTAGCCGATCGCCAGGACCAGCACGGCGAGCGCGCCGAGCATTGCGAGCGCGCCCGAGACGCTCCCTGCCCACCTGCGCTCGCCATCCTCCTCGGGCGTACGCCCACCGTCCTGGCCTGGCGCCTGCGCGTCTGCCGGCGCGGCGGTTGCCATTCCCGTCTGGTGGAACAGGGTCGAGACGAGTGCGCCGAGGAGACCGCACGCGAGCGGGATCCAGATGAGGAACGAGAGCGCGGGCATCAGGTCTGCAGCAGGAAGTAGAGGCCCACGCCGGCCACGCCGACGACCAGCAGCGCCGCGTAGTAGCGCACGAAACCGCTCTGCGCCGCACGCACCGCCGCAGAGCCGGCGCGCACGATGCCGGTGGCGCCGCCGATCAGCGTCTCATCGACGAACACGCGCTCAAAGGTGTCGCGGGCGAAGCGCCCGATCGCGGCGACCGGTTGGACGACGAGCAGGGCGATCGCCTCGTCGAAGTACCACTTGTTGACGAACAGCGTGTACAGCGCTTCACCGCCGGGCACGCCGGCGCGGATCGCGCTCGCCAGCTTGAAGCGCCCCTCCGCGTCGCGTCCGCCGAGCACCCATATGCGGTAGGCGAGCGCGATGCCGGCCAGGCCGAGCAGCGTTCCGAGCGTCAGCCCGATCGCCAGCAGCCCGGTTTTGCCGGCCGGTTCGTAGACTTTGGCGGTCGCGAAGGTAGGGCGCAGGAAGTCGTCGATCACGAAGTCCGTTTTCGGGATCTGCACGAGCCCCGCGCCGACCGCGCCGAGTGCCAGCAGGCTCATGGCGACGCGCATCGGCCACGCGCGCTCGGCGATCGCGTGCGCCGGGCCGGGGAAGCCCACGTCGGTGTCCTCCTCTTCGCCCGTCGCCGGATTGCGCGGCACCTCTGCGTGCGCCAGATGGGGCGGGTGGGATTCAAGTCCGCGCGCCTCGGCCACCGGCTCGCCGTGGAAGGCGCGGAAGATCATGCGGAAGGTGTAGATCGCCGTCAGCAGCGCGCCCGCATAGCCGATCACGTACAGCGCCCAGTGCCAGCCGCCGCGCTCTCCCGTCTGCAGCAGGATCTCATCCTTGGAGAAGAAGCCCGAGAACGGAGGTATGCCCGACAGCGCGAGGCCGCCGACGATGAAGCACGCGTACGTGAACGGCAGCGCCTTGCGAAAGCCGCCCATCTTCTCCAGCGACTGCTCGCCGGCCATCGCCCCGATCAGCGAGCCGGCGGCCATGAACAGCAGCGCCTTGAAGAACGCGTGCGTCATCAGGTGAAACAGGCCGGCCGCGTACGCGCCGACGGACACGCCCATGATCATGTAGCCGATCTGCGACATCGTCGAGTAGGCGATCACGCGCTTGATGTCCGTCTGCGCGAGGCCGATCGTGCCGGCGACGAACAGCGTCAGCGCGCCCACGACCGCGCCCACGTCCTGCGCGGCCGGCGCGCGTTCGAACAGCGGGTGCATGCGCGCGATCAGGTACACGCCCGCTGTCACCATCGTGGCGGCGTGGATCAGCGAGCTGACCGGCGTCGGTCCCTCCATCGCGTCAGGCAACCATGTGTGCAGGGGGATCTGGGCAGACTTCGCG
>JASHYF010000349.1 GCA_030043235.1 Solirubrobacteraceae bacterium
GAGCGAGCCCGCGCCGACGAGCGCAACGCGGCGGGGCGCCTCGAGCAGATATGTGAACGTCATGCGGCCTGTGAGCAAGAGCTCGAGCAGGCGCGCGCCGCCATCTCCGCCGCATTCACGCGCTGGCGGGAGGGGCTCACGGAGCTGGAGCTCGATGACCGGGACGCCGCCGGCGCGCTGGAGCTCGCGCACGCCGGCAAGCCCCCGGGACCACCGCTGTCGGGCTGCGTGGAGCGGGCGCGCACCGCGCTCGCTGACGCGCGCTCCGCCCTCATGACGACGAGGCGCTCGGCGAGCGACGCGGTGCTGGCGGCCGAGGAGGAGATCGAGCGGCTTGCCGCCGCGCAGGAAGACGGGCCGCGGGCGCCCGCGTGGTCGCGCGCGGATCGCGCCACGCGCGCGGGCGCGCCCTTGTGGCGACTTGTGGACTTCAACGACGGCGTGCCGGCCGAACGGTGGGCGGGCCTCGAGGCGGCGCTGGAGGCGTCGGGATTGCTCGACGCATGGGTGACGCCGAGCGGGCGGCTCGAGGACCCGAAGCTCGCCGACGTGCTGCTGAGGGATGCGCAGCCTGACGGCGAGCCGCCTGCGGCGCCGCGCCATCAGGGCGCGGCCGGGGCATCGCTGCTGGACGCGCTCGCGCCGGCGCCCGCGCAGGGAGTCGCGGAGGAGGTGGTGGCGAGGCTCCTGAGTTGCGTCGGATTGGGCGAGCGAAGCGCCGGCCCGTGGGTTGACTTCGACGGGCGCTTCGCGCTCGGCCCGCTCGCCGGGCGCGGCGCGAAGGACCAGGCCCAGCACATCGGCGCGGCTGCGCGCGAGGAGCACCGGGCGGCCCGCATCGCGCAGCTGCGCGCGCGCATCGCGGAGCTGCAGGAGCAGATCGCCCGGTGCGAGGCGGACGCGGCGGAGATCCAACAGCGCCGGGCGGCGCTCGACGCGGAGCTCGACGCGCTGCCCGCGGTCGACGCCGTCGCCTCGGCGCTCGATGCCGTGCGAGTCACGTCTGCGCTCGAGGCCGAGGCGGCATGCGCGCACGAGCAGGCAGCGGCTGCCGCCCGCAATGCGGCCGATCGGGAGATCGCGGCCGACGCGGCGCGGCGCGAGCACGCGGCCATGCACGAATTGCCCGCGCCGCTCGACGAGGACGCGCTCGAGCGCCTGCGTGACGCGGCCGCCGAGCTCGCAGCCGGCGCAGCGACCGCCGGACGGGCGTGGGCGCTGGCCGAGCGTGAGGAGCAGGCTGCGCAGACGATCGCCGAGCGCCTCTCGCAGACGCAGCACACGGCGTCCGCGCTGGAGCGGCGGGCACGAGACGAGCAGGCCGAGGCGGATCGCCTCGCAGCAGAGCACTCCGCGCGCGAGCAGGCGCTCGGCGCGACGGGCGAGGAGCTCCGCCGCCGTCACGCAGAGGTGGTGTCTGCTCTGAAGACGGCCAGGGAGACGCATCGTCACACGGGCGAAAGGGCACAGCAGGCACAGGTGACGCTCGCGGGGCTCCAGCGCGACGTACAGGGGCGCGCAGAGGAGCACGACGCGGCGCGCCGCGCGCGCGAGGACGCGAGCATGGCGTTCCGTGAGCTCGCACTGGCGGGGATCCTGCACCTGGTGCTCGAGCAGGACACGCCCGCCGACGCCGGCGCGGCTCGCGAGTGGACGTTCACGCGGACGCTCGAGGTGGCGCGCGCACTCCCGCACGAGCTGCTGTCGGTGCGCAGCAGCGCCGGCGAGCGCGCCGTGGAGGTGGGCCGCGGCGTGCAGCTGCTGGACCGCGAGCTGGCGGAGGCGGACATGGGGGCATACGCGAACCGCGGCGAGGACGGGCTGCTGCTCGTGCACGTCACCGAGGGCGGCGGAGAGCAGACGCTTGCGCAGGTGCTCGACACCCTGGCGGCGGAGATTGCAGACCGCGAGCAGATCTTGAGCGCGGAGGAGCGCCGCGTGTTCAACGACGCGCTCGTCGAGGAGATCGCCGATCACCTACGCGAGCGCGTCCACGAGGTGCGCGGGCGCGTCGAGCGGATGAACGCGGTGCTGCGGCGCAGCCCCACGGCCGCCGGCAAGAGCGTGGAGCTCGAGTGGCGAGCGCTCGAGGACGACGAGGG
Organism: Solirubrobacteraceae bacterium; assembly: GCA_030043235.1. Classification (GTDB taxonomy): domain Bacteria; phylum Actinomycetota; class Thermoleophilia; order Solirubrobacterales; family Solirubrobacteraceae; genus Palsa-744. Next base: position 2,103 of record JASHYF010000349.1, read on the forward strand.
CACACAGCGGGCGGCGCTGGCGCTGCTGCGACGCGACGTGCGCCACCTCGGCGAGGAGTCGCGGCGGGAGCTGGTCGCCTTCTTCAGGGGACACATCGAGGGCGCCCGGCGCGAGCACGCGCTCGACGGGCAGCCGCGGCCGATGGCGGATGCGCTGATGAGCGCCTTCGACTACCGCCGCTGGTTTGCCTTCGGACTGCACGAGCGCAGCGAGGCCGGCCGCGTGCGCCTAACCAAGCGCCGTCACGCGGTTGGCTCGGGCGGCGAGCAGTCGGTGCTGATCCACCTGCCGCTGTTTGCGGCGGCGGCTGCCCTGTACGGCGACTCGCGGGCGCCGCGGCTGGTGATGCTCGACGAGGCGCTGTCGGGGATCGACGATGAGACCCGCGAGCGCGTGCTGGCAGCGACCGTGGCGTTCGATCTCGACGTGGTGATGACCTCGCACGAGCTGTGGGGCACATACCGCTCGGTGCCGCAACTGGCCATCTATCAGCTGCATCGCGAGAACGGAACGTTCGGCGTGCACGCGATCCCGTTCGTGTGGGACGGCGAGGTGCTGCACGAGCTGCAGCAGGACGAGCTGCTCGTGTGAGCGGCCCGTCGCCCGATCCGGCGTTGCGCCGGGCGCTGCTGGCGGCGCGCGACAAGCGCGAGCGGCGTGGAGCGTCGGGCGATGGGACGATCGTCGTGAGCCAGCTGCAGCCGGAGGAGGCCCTGGCCCTCGACGGCTTCCTCTCTCCGCGCAGGCCGATCCTGCCGCAGGGAACGCTGCGGATCGCGCTGTCCCAGTTCGAGGCGGCTCTGCGCTCGTGCGGGATCGAGCCTCGGGCGGCCTACGAGCGCATCGGCGGGCGGCCGCTGCGGAACCTTCCCGCCGAGCGCCTCGCGCGACGCGAGCTGCGCCGCGAGTTTCGGAGCTGGCTGGATCACCATGAAGTCGTTCGCTCCAACCCGGCGCTCGCCGAGTGGTTCGACCAGGCAGTGCGGCAGGGACGCGTGCGCTCGGAGATGCGACCGCTGGTGGAACAGGCGCTGCGGATCGTAGGCGCGCTTCCGGCCCCGGAGCCAACGCAGCGCACCGTGCTGGCGACTCGGATGCTCGACGGCGACCCGCATGGCCTCGACGTGGACACCCCCCTGCACGGGTTGACGGTCTCGCTGCTGCAAGCGGCGGCAAGCCTCGGTGTGGGCACCCCGCCTCGGGAGGTCTGGTCAGCGTGGGGCGTGCTGGTCGACCCGGTCTCATCCAGCGTGGCCGCTCTCAACCTGCCGCTCATCGGTGAGGCCAACCTCGCGGCATGCGTCCGCGCGATGCGGGGAACACACGTGATCCTCACCTACGGTCAGCTCACGGCGGAGGAGCTGCGATGGCCTGCCGACGTCCTCTGCTTCAGCTGCGAGAACCCGTCCGTATTGGTAGCAGCCGAGCGCGCGCTCGGTGCGAGATGCCCGCCGCTCCTGTGCACCGCGGGGCGTCCGTCGGACGCCGCACGACTGCTTCTGTCCACGGTCCACGATGCCGGCGCGCAGATCCGCCACCACGGCGACTTCGATCAGGCGGGCGTGCAGATCCTGCGTGACCTCGAGGATCGATACGCCGTCGCGCCATGGCGATTCGACATCGAATCGCTGTGCAAAGCGCTCCCTGCACTCGGCCACGACCCGCTCGAGCCGCGTCCGGAGACACTGGAGGACGCCGTCGAGAAGCTTGCGCAGCCGCTGCCCGAGGAGCTCGTGATAGACGAGCTCGTCTCGGATCTCAGGCTCACTGGTGACGACATCACGTAGCCGTCGAAGGCGCCACATCTTTAACCTTAAGCGGTGCGCGTGGTCAAGCGACCGCACGAGCTGTGGTCGTGACTTTCGCGAGCCGGAAGTCGAAGTCGAGATTGCAAGGTCTCGACGAGATCGGCGTTCTCCTTGGGAAGAACGATGATGTCGACGTCCCTGGTCGCCCGGGCGCGCAGGCGTAGACGAAGCTCCATCGCAACACCGCCCTTGAGCAGGAACTCCCGCTCGTCGTCGTCATCGCGCCCCATGGCGCCGAGCAGTACTTGCGTGCTAACCCAACGACGCAGGCGCTCGGCGGCAATGCCTTCCTCGACGCTGAGCGCCTGGACGAGCCGCTCCAGATGAGAACGATCGCCCGGAGGCCGCATGGGCGGGCGTCTCGTCGTCGAGCTCGAGGTCCGTATGCTGAAGCACTGCTCGGGGCTCGGCGAGCGGCTAGCTAACTTGAATCGGCCTGTCTCTGTCGTCGCGCGCGCCACGCGCGCGGCACGTAGATGGCTTCCTGAGATGAGGAGCACAGATGAGCCCCGCAGCTGCTGATCAGGACCCGCCTTATCGGCTGGATGAGCTGGGCTGGCTGTAGTTCGAGCGTTTGTGCAAGCTGAC
>JASHYF010000350.1 GCA_030043235.1 Solirubrobacteraceae bacterium
CTGCGCGGAGTAGGCCCCCGCTGAGATCGACGCGAAGGCGATATTCAGCGTCCTGGTCTGAGAGCTGCGGGAGAAATTCCCAGCCCGCCTTGCCCTCGGGACGAGCCGTCTGGTGGCCAGGAGGCCGACGGCTGCCATTACGAGGCTTGATAGCCCGAAGACGACTGAACCCCCGGTCAAGGCCACGATCGAGACGATGAAGATGTCTACCAGAGCAACAAACGCGCTCCCGGCCAGCACGGTTCGCAGCTCCCGAGTTGCGGGGTTCGCGTCATCCGCGTTGACGACCGATACGGCGACGACCAGCAACCCCAAGATGGCAGCGGACGCGCCCGCGCTTGCGATGAAGAAGCTCTCATAGTGGCCCACCACAACGCCACCCTATCGGGCATCATCGGCGGCGATCGTGGCGGGGCCGTGTCATAGCCAGCTCGCGGCTCGCGCGAAAACCCGCCCACATGCAGACACTTCCCGAGATGAAGCCAACCGCCCGCGCCCGGGGGGACGGCTCTCGGCACACCATTCCGATCGCCTGGGCAACGGCATAGCCGACGCATTGCCCGAGGTGTGGCTTGCCCGCGAGCCTGCCTCTCGATGGTGAGGCGGCTACCCCCACGGCGTGGCCTCAGCGGGGCGACGCCGGCGTCGTGCGCAGTCGCGTATCTCGCCAGGTTGCCCGAAAAGGTCGACGCCGGTGTCGGCCTTTTGTAGCCGTCGTACAGCTTAAAGATGAACGCTGCCGTCGTCCTTTACCGGCACGTTTCACCGTCGTTTGTGATGCTTGTTCTATGACTGTAAGACCATCTTCGTGACCGATCCTAGCGCGTCGACTCTGCGGGGCCGATTGCCAGATACGGGCAGCCACCACGCCGCCCGACCGTTCGTCCACTTCAGCGGTTCGGCGACCGCGCTCGCCGTGCCGGGCGCCGATCTGTCCAGTGTGGGTATCTCTCGCCGGAACGGAGCAAAGAGTTATGTCGCGGTGCGCGAAGGGGCACCGGCAGCGGTCGCCGTGCTGAGTGAGGCTGGGTCGGTCGAGCGTGCGACGAGAGCCTTCTTGGACCGGTTCGACGTGCGTGACGGTTCGTTGGCCTCGTGTCCACACGAGGTCGAGCTGATCACCGCGTGCCAGGCTGACCACCTGACGGTGCTGCTCGACGGTCTCGAGGCGGACCTGGTCGCGGCAGTCGACGATGACGGCCGGCGCTCGGCCGTGCTCACGATCCCAACTGCGCGCGATGCGGCGGTTAGCGATCCGGTAAGTCCAGTACTCGAGGAGCCGCTAGACGAGAGTCCCGCGATCGTCTGGCTGAAGGACCTGGATGGCCGCTACCTGCGCGTGAACCGCCGCTACGTCGACCAGCTCGAGACCGATGCCGACTGCGTGTGCGGCCGGACCGATGCCGAACTCACCGCCGCGGGGTCGATCGAGGGGCTGCGACTCGATGAAGGGGACACCGCTGCTGGGAGCGACCTGCTGGAGCTCGAGTACCGGATCGGCGCGTTCGAAGAGCGCCCCGCATTTGTCGCTCTGCGCTTCGCGCTGCACGACGGCGAGGGACAGCCGACGGCCACCTGCAGCGTGGCGGCACCGGTCGCGGAGGAATCGCTGGCGCGTTCAGAGTGCGAGCGGTTGATGAGGATCGATCGCTGGGGACGGCTCGACGCGTTCGCGATCCGTCAGGAGCTGCTCGACGAGTGGGGGCTCACGCTGGCCGACGGGAGCTCCGGTCCGCCTCTCGACCGTGACGACCGCGTCGCGGCGGTCCTCGTTGAGCGAGACGAGGCGCTCGCGACGGCCGCGCGGCTGGAGGAGGAGCTGCTGAAGGAGCGCGAGCAGTGGGGCAGCCTCGGCGCCGAGTCGGAACGCGCTGCCCGGCGCGCCGACGAGCTCGCTGGCGCCGTTGCGGCCGAGCGGGCGCGATCAGCCGAGCTCGAGGAGTCGCTCGTTCGCGCCGAGGCCCGTGTGGGAGAGCTGCAAGACGAGCTGACGGCCGTCCAAGCGGAGCTCGAGGAGCACCTGCGGCGTGCGGAGGCGCTCGAGGCTGCCGCGTCCGCGTCGGAGAGCAATGGCCTCAAGTGGGGCACAGGCTCGCAGCGCGCCCTCTCGGCCGCGCTCGTGAGCCTCACGGAGTGGAACTCGGTGCTCAACCACGCGGTTGGCACGCTCGGCTCGGAGGGAGGATGGGATGCGACGATCGCGTGGTGCCCCGAGCGGCGCGGGTCGATGACGTGCGGCGCGATCTGGATGCGCGACCCCGCAGGCCTGGCTACGTTCGAGAACCAGACCTGGAAACAGCGAGCGGATGCGTCGAGGGCAGAGTTCGGTCGTGCTCGCAACCGGATGGCCGCGACCTGCGTACTCGAGTTGCAGTCGGCCGAGGACCCGGTGCTCAGGGCCGCCGCGGCGGAGGGCATGGGCTCAGCGCTTCTGGTGCCAATCAGCGGCGGCGGCGAGACGATCGCGATGCTCGAGCTGTTGTGCCGGACGGCCACCGCGCCGAACGCGGAGCTGATGGTCTCGCTCGAGGCGATCGCTCTGCAACTCGGCGCAATCGCACAGCTCCTCAAGCTCACGGAGGTGCCCCGGTGGCGGGTGTGAGCGTTCGCGCCTGGGCGGCGCCGCTGCTGCGCGGCCTACCCATGACCCACCACAGGCCGCGGTGGCTAGCGATATCGAGAGATAGCATTTGCTATCGTGCTAGGGGTGTCTGAGGATCGTGTTCCGCTGTTTGTGAGGCTGCCAGCCCAGCAGGCCGCTGCACTCGACCGCCTGGTCGACTCGACTGGCCGTCGCAAGCAGCAGTTGGTGAGCGATTTGCTCGCTGACCAGCTCACGGTGGGGCAGATCGAGATCATGGAGAGCGCTCGCTCGGGCGGCGAGGAGGTGCTGACGCTGGATGAGGCGGCGGCGCTGCTGCGGCTGCCCGCAGACGTCGTCCGCGCGAGAGCGGCCGAGGGCGAGATGCCCGGCCGATCGTTTGGGGACGAGTGGCGGTTCTCCCGGCCAGCGCTGCTCGCGTGGCTCACCGGCCCGGAGACTTCGCAGCGCGAGCCCGGAGCGCAGAACGACGAGGACTAGCACGACGCAACGGCCGATCGTGCTTGTCCCCGGAGCCTGTCTCGGCGGTTGGGCATGGCAGCAGGTATCCACGCGGCTTCGGGCGCAGGGGCACGATGTCTATCCGGTGACCTTGACCGGGCTGGGTGAGCGGGTGCATCTCGCGCATGTCGGAACCGACCTGGAGACACATATCGCGGACGTGGTCAACACCCTCGACTACAACGCGATCCAGGATGCCGTTCTGGTGGGACACAGCTACGCCGGCACGGTCATCACGGGCGCCGCGGACCGCCGAGCACATCGTCTGCACGCCGTCGTCTACCTCGACACCTCTCCGCTCCCGGACGGCACTGCGATCACCGACGTTCAGTCCCCCGAACAGCGCGAGCAGCAACTTCGCGCGGTGCGGGAGCACGGGGACGGCTGGCGGTGGCCGGTGCCCGACCGTGAGACCCTCATGGCTGGCACATTCGGAAGCGCCAGCGGATTGACTGACGAACACTTGCGGCTGATCGCCGACCTGGCCACCCCGCAGCCCTACGCGACTATGACCTCGCCTCTACGCCTCACGCATGACAAGCCTCCCGGTATTCGCCGCGTGACGATCTTCTGCACCGATGGCGGCATCGACGTTGCGACCCTGCGCGAACTCCTCGCCCGAGGTGACCCTCGCGCTGCGATCTTCGCCGATCCCGACTGGGAGCTTCACGACCTTCCCGCGGGACACTGGGCGATGTTCTCTCTGCCGGGCCCACTCACAGACGTGCTGCACCAGATCGCCGAAGGCTGAGCAACGACCCGTACCCACATACCGGACGGATGCGGATCTGCGGTTCGCGTCGAGTCCGTCGAGTGGGCGAAACTGCTCTGTGCGCAAACCATGCGCTGCTGGCAGTGCCGGCTGTGGCAATCGACTGAGAGCGCCGAAGCGTCCCTCATGTAGCATGTTTCGTGCTACATTAGACCGCGTGAGCCGTTCTCTTCATGTGCGCCTGGACGACAGCTCGGCCGCAGCGCTGAGCGTCATCCGCAATGAGGGGCTTAGCGACTCCGAGGCGGTCCGCACTGCGCTGCGCGAGACTGCAGCAAGACGTCGGGCTCGCTCCTCCATTGCAGCCGAGGTTAGACGGCTCGCACGTGATGAGGACGACCGAGCCGAGATGCGAGCGATCCGCGAACAGATGGCGGAACTGGCGCCGAAGTCCACTGACTGAGGTGGTGCGTGGCGAGATGTTTCGCCTGCCTGCGCCGCGAGGGACGCGCGGCAGGGAGCAGCGAGGCGCGCGCTACGCGGTGGTCGTTCAAGCCGACGAGTTCCTGACGCTGAGCACCGTCCTCGTTTCACCGACCTCCACGAATGCGCGACCGGCGAGCTTTCGGCCAGGGATCACCCTCGATGGCATTCCCACACGCATCCTCGTCGAGCAGACGACTGTCGTGGATCCCCAGCGCCTGGGACACTCCGCGGGGCGCCTCGATCCGGATGAGATGAACGCTGTCGATGAAGCGCTCACGCTCGTCTTGGGCCTTTAAGGTTTAGTTTGCCGACAAGAAAAACGGGCGAAACTTGTCTGTGCGCAAACCATGCGCTGATGGCGGCGCCGGCGGTGGGCGTCGGTTGACCGGGAGCTTGCTTGTGCTCAGGAGGCGCGCGCTTCGGCTGCCGCTGGCGTAGTAGGCACCGTCGGGTCCGTGCTTCCGTTGTTGGCTGCTCGCTTCATCTCGATGGCGCGACGGGCGCCCTGAGAGAGCAGCATTGCGCTTTCGGCGACCCCGGCGAGCACGTCGGGGGTAGCGTCCACGAGCCGGTCTCCCCGGACCACCTGGGCTCGGTCGCCCGTTCCTTGCGAGCCGCTGTCCATGTATCTAGCGTACCTCACACCTTCATGGTTTTGGGTTGCTGGCGCGTTCGATGCGACCAAGCAGCAGGCGTGCGAACGGCTCGATCTCTCCGTCGCGCGAGAGTAGCGCCGACACCAGCGCGTCGTCGTGATCGATCATGTCTTCGTCGTCAACGAACTCCACGGCGGGCATCCCAAGCGACCACAGAGATGCCGAGAGCGCTACGAACGCCGTGCGATGGTTTCCGTCTGCAAACGGGTGGACACGCAAGATGCCGGCGTACAGGGCGCTCGCCGCAAGGGCGCGATCGATTGCTCCCACAGTCGGGGTGCCGAGTTGTTCGGCGGCAGCGTCGAACGCCTGGCACACCTCCGCGAGGTCGTGGCGTACCGCCTCGGGTGGGCTGCCCTCGATCTGTCGCACCCGCCCGTCGCGTGCCATCACGCCGAAGAAGGCGCGGTCCTTGCGGAAGTGTCCGCCATCGTGAGGGAAGCTCCGCCCGAAGATCGCGCCGTGCCACCACCTGATGCGCTCGACGTCGATTAGCAGCGGCCGCCGCCAAAAGGCCGTGCGGGCGTCGATCAGCACGCGCGCAAGCTCGCGCGAGAGTGTCTGCCACGTTTGCTCGGGCGAAGCCCGCGAGCCTGATAGAAGCGCGAGTCCTCACGATCCCGATAGTCGGGCAGGTGGCGATGCGGCTCGTCCATGCAACGAGGGTGCCAGTCGCTTCGGACCCCTGCGAGACGCTGTGCTACGTCGGTCGCTCACCGCCGCGACAAGGTCGCACGGTCTGTTTGCCGACAAGAAAAATGGGCGAAACTTGTCTGTGCCCAAACCATGTGCTGGTGGCGGCGCCGGCGGTCCGGGTGGCCTGAACTGCTGGGGACGCGCGCCCCTGCGCGGCCGCCACAGGCTGGAGCCGTCGCAGAGCGGCCGGGCAGTTGCGCTCTGGCGCATCGTGGTGCGCGGTGCGTGAAGGCACCGAAGCGCTGCGTTATGCGGCTGTCTGCAGCACAGGCGCCAGCTCGTCTGCACTGAGCTGCCCGGCGGGCGAGGTGATCGTGAGCTTGCCGTCTCGGTCGAGCAGCCAGCGCACATTGACGAGCGTCATGCCGATCACCCGGCCATCGGCGTCGTACTCGATGTTGTGGCCCTCGGGGGTGGCGAATGCGCTGGCGGGTGGGCCCTCGTAGCCCTCGACGCTGAGGTACAGCACGTCGCCACGGGGATCGTAGTGGTGGTGCGAGAAGCTGTTGCCGGCGATGATGATGCCCATTGTTCAGCTCCGCGGATCGTCGTCCTGGACCAGGACCGTGACGACCCAGCCGGGTTCTTCGTTGAAGTCTACGACTACCCGCAGCCATCGTCCGGCTCGTAGCGCGTTCTCGCGGTAGAAGCGCTCGCGGCCGGGTCGCGGG
>JASHYF010000351.1 GCA_030043235.1 Solirubrobacteraceae bacterium
GCGGGGAGCTCGCCCGCGGCAGGCGGCGCCCCGGCCGGCGAGGCGCTCGCCCTGATCAACGCCGGCGCCGCGATCTACGCGGCCGGCCGGGCGGACTCGATCGCCGAGGGCGTGGAAGCAGCGCGCACGGCGATCGCCGGGGGACACGCTGCCAACGCGCTCGAGCGCTACCTGCATGCAAGCCACCGGCACGCACCCACGCGGGCGACTACATGAGCGGACTGGGCTGTGAATGAGCGGACTGGGCTGTGAATCACGGAAACTGTGAAACACAGCTATGCGGACCATGAGCGAGTCGACCACCACCGTGCTCGATCGCATCCTCGCGGAAACGCGCGAGGCGCTCGAGCGACGCAAGCGCGAGCGTCCCCTGCCGGTGAGCTCGGGCGGCGAATCTCGGCCGGACGCTCGCGCTCACCGCTTCCGCGACGCCCTGCGCGGCGAGGGCGAGGGCGAGGGCGAGGGGGAGGGCATGGGCGTGATCGCAGAGTTCAAGCGCCGCTCGCCCTCCGCCGGAGCGCTGCACGAGCGCCCCGACCTCGCGCGCATCGTGAGCGCGTACGAGCGCGGCGGCGCGGTCGCCGTGTCGGTCCTCACCGAGGGGCCCAACTTCGCCGGTGCGCTCGAGGACCTGAGCGCCGCGCGCGCTGCCTGCGCGTTGCCGCTGCTGCGCAAGGACTTCATCGTGGACCCCTACCAGCTGCACGAGGCGCTCGCCGCCGGCGCCGACGCGGTCCTGCTGATCGTCGCCGCGCTCGCGCCAGTGGACCTCGCCGCGCTGCACCGGACGGCGGGCGAGCTCGGCCTGGACGTGCTCGTCGAGGTCCACGACCGTCGCGAGCTGCAGGGCGCGCTGGAGCTCGGCGCCGCGATCGTCGGCATCAACAACCGCGACCTGCGCGACTTCAGCGTCGAACTCGCGCGTACGGAAACACTCATGCACGAAGTCCCACAGGGGGTGATCACCGTATCCGAGTCCGGCATCCACAGCTCCGAGCAGGTGCGCCGGCTGCGCGAATGCGGCGTAAACGCCGTGCTGGTGGGGGAGTCGCTGATGCGCTCGCCCGATCCCGCCGCGGCGCTGCGGGCGCTCTCCGCGACGGCCCTGACATGATTTAAGCGCCCGCGCGCATAGCTTTAGATGACCTTGATCGCCCCTGTGCATCCTGTCTGTCGATGAGACGCATGCTCGTCATCCCGTTCGTGTCCTCGCTGCTCGGCGGCGGCGTGGTCGTCGCCGTGCTCGCCGCCGCCGGCGATCTGGGGCAGACGAAGAAGACCGTCGTCACCACCATCGAAGCCGCCGCCGCTCCCGCCCCGTCGAACGCCTCGCAGCGCAGCTTCGGGTTGACGCCGCACGAAGCGTACGTGAAAGACGCGCCCGGCGTGGCGTTCGTCACCTCCACGATCGTGCAGAAGTCGGAATCGCCGTTCAACGTGTTCGGCGAAGAAGACGAGAAGCAGGGCACGGCCACCGGCTCGGGCATCGTGATCGACGGCAACGGCACGATCCTCACCAACTACCACGTGATCGAGAACGCGATCAAGGTCACCGTCAGCTTCGAAAAAGGCCAGTCCGTCGAAGCCCAGGTCGTCGGCAAGGATCCCTCCGACGACCTCGCGATCCTGCGCTTCTCGCCCGACGGGCTGAGGCTGCACCCGCTGAAGCTCGGCAACTCGAGCACCGTGCAGGTCGGCGATCCCGTGTACGCGATCGGCAACCCGTTCGACCTCGAACGCACGCTCACCACCGGCGTGGTCTCCGCGCTGCAGCGCCAGATCACCGCGCCCAACGGCTTCACCATCGACAACGTGATCCAGACCGACGCGCCCATCAATCCCGGCAACTCCGGCGGCCCGCTGCTCAACGCGAACGGTGAAGTGATCGGCATCAACTCGCAGATCGAGACCGACGGCAGCGACGGCAGCGTCGGCATCGGCTTCTCGATTCCGATCAACACGGCCAAGTCGAAGATCTCACAGCTCGAGAAAGGCGGCACCGTCCGCGGCGCCTACCTGGGACTGACCTCGATCACCGTCGACGGCTCGCTGGCGGCGCTCAACCTGCCGGTGAAATACGGGGCGCTCGTGGAGAAGGTCGAGCCGGGCACCGGCGCCGCCAAGGCCGGCATCCGCGGCGGCACGGTCAGCACCACCACTGCCGAAGACGGGCCGGTGGCGGTCGGCGGCGACATCATCATCGGCATCGGCGGCAAGAAGGTCAAGAGCTCGGAAGAACTCGCCAGCGACATCGAAGAAAAGAAGCCGGGCGACACGATCAGCGTCGAAATCGAGCGCGCCACCGGCGAAGGTCACTACGAAAAGAAAACGCTCAAAGCCACGCTCGGGCAGCGCCCCAACTCGGTGGAAAACCCGAACACGCCCGAAGGCTGAGCCTTCGCGCGAGCGGCGGGCGCGCGCGCTCGCTAGCACCGGGTCCTCGCGCGGGCCGGCGCCCGTGAGCGTCGAGCCTCCGCCGGACCGGGCGGGCACGCGGGCGGGCGGACGCTCGCTACCGTTGGTCCATGACCATGCGCCCGAGAGTGAAGATCTGCGGGATCACCAACCTCGCGGACGCCCAGCTGGCTGTCGAGCTGGGGGCGTGGGCGCTGGGCATGATCTTCCACGAGGGCTCGCCGCGGCGCTGCTCGCCGGCGCAGGCGCAGGAGATCGCCGCCGCGCTGCGGCGCGAGGTCGAGCTGTGCGGCGTCTACGTCAACGCGCCCCTGGAGCGGATCGCACGCGAGTGCGAGCAGCTCGAGCTCAGCCTCGTGCAGCTGCACGGCGATGAGGGCCCGTCCTTCTGCGCCGAGCTCGCACGACGCACGGGCGCGCGCGTGATCAAGGCCGTACAGGTGTCCGGGCCGGGACACGTGCGCGACCTCGAGCGCTTTCACGTGGACTTCCACCTGCTCGACGCGCGTGCCAAGGCGCCGGCCCGGCGCGAGGTGCGCGGAGGCACGGGAGAGACGTTCGACTGGACGCTCGTCCGCGCGCGGCGCTCGAAGGTGCCGCTGATCCTCAGCGGCGGGCTGAACGGCGAGAACGTCGCCGAGGCGATCGCGCTCGTGCGCCCGTATGCGGTCGACAGCGCGAGCGGCACGGAGGCCGCGCCCGGACACAAGGACCCGGAGCGTATGCGGGCGTTCTTCCGTGCCGTCGCCAGCGCCGAGCGCGAGCCGCTCGGAGAGCCGGCATGAACGCGCCTGTCGCGACGAGTGCAGCCGGCGGCGCCGCGCAAGCGCCAATAGAGCATCGCTTCGGACCCTACGGCGGGCAGTTCGTGCCCGAGACGCTGATGCCAGCGCTGGCGGAGCTCGAGCAGGCGTGGCAGGCCGCGCGCGCTGACAGCGCATACCGCGCCGAGCTGGACGGCCTGCTGCGCGACTTCGGCGGGCGCCCGACGCCGCTTTACCGCGCGC
>JASHYF010000352.1 GCA_030043235.1 Solirubrobacteraceae bacterium
GTGCTGCCCGACTTCTCCTACCTGCGCGAACGCGCCCGGGAGATCGAGGCGATCGTCGTCACGCACGGCCACGAGGACCATCTCGGCGCGCTGCCGTGGGTGCTGCGCGAGCTGATCAACGAGAACCCGCCCGTCGCGCCGCCGGTGTACGGCGGGGCGCTCACGGTCGCGATGGCGCGCTCCAAGCTCGAGGAGCACAAGCTCGCCGACGTGCGGCTCGAGTCGCTCGAGGCCGGGGAGACGCTCGAGCTCGGGCCGTTCTCGCTCGAGCTCGTGCACATGACCCACTCGATCCCCGACTCCAGTGCGGTCGCCCTCGGCACGGAGCTCGGCACGGTGCTGATCACCGGCGACTACAAGTTCGACCAGACGCCCGTCGACGGGCCGCCCGCGGACGTCTCGCGCCTGGCGGAGCTGGGCCGCGAGGGCGTGCTGCTGTTGTGCGGCGACTCCACGAACGTCGATCGCGAGGGCTTCTCGCCGTCGGAGTCCGTCGTCGGCCCGCACCTCGAGGACGTGTTCGCGCGCTGCGAGGGGCGGATCGTGGTCACGAGCTTCGCCTCCAACATCCATCGCGTGCAGCAGGTGATGGACGCGGCCGAGGCGCTCGGGCGCAAGGTCGCGCTGGTGGGGCGCTCGATGCGCAAGAACGTCGGCATCGGGCGCACGCTCGGGCACATCGAGATCCCCGAGGGGATGCTCGTGGGCCCGCGCGAGATCGGCGACTTCCCCGACGAGCGCGTCGTGATCATCTCCACCGGCTCGCAGGGCGAGCCGCTCTCGGCGCTGCGCAGGATGGCCTACCGCGATCATCCGCAGGTCGAGCTCAAGGCCGGCGACAGCGTCGTGTTCTCCGCCACGCCCGTGCCCGGCAACGAGCGCGCGGTCAACGAGACGATCGATCGCCTCTACCACATCGGCTGTGACGTGATCACCCCGCGTGACGCGCCCGTGCACGCCTCCGGGCACGGCTACGCCGAGGAGGTCAAGCTGATGCTCAACCTCGTCAAGCCGCGCTACGTGATGCCGTTCCACGGAGACTTCAAGCGGCTGCGCCTGCACGCGCAGCTCGCCGAGGCGGTCGGCCTCGAGCCGCGCGAGGTCTTCCAGGGCGACAACGGGCTGCCGCTGGACATCGACGAGCGCGGAGCGCGCTTCGGCGCGCGCGAGCAGTCCGGCATGATCTTCGTCGACGGCGTCGAGATCGGCGAGCTGGCCGACGCCGCCCTGCGCGACCGGCGCATGCTCTCCGCCGACGGCATCTTCATCGTCGTCGTCACCATCGCCGAGCAGGACGGCAGCTCCGTGGCCGACCCCGAGGTGATCTTCCGTGGCGTTCCCTTCCTCGACCAGGCCGACGAGCTCGTCGACGAGATTCGCCTCACCGTCGAGCACTCGCTCCAGCGCGCCGCCGGCGAGGAAATCCGCGAGGTGGACCTGCTCCAGCAGGCGCTGCACGACGCCCTGGCCCAGCTCGTCTACGACCGGCTCAAGCGCCGGCCGATGGTCCTGCCCGTGGTCGTGGAGGTCTAGCCCGAAGTCGCAACTTCGGTCTAGGCGAAGCATGATCTGCTGAGCGAGCGGGGGAAGCGCGTGTCCGTCACTCGCAGCACCGGTGCTCGCCGCAAACCAGACACCCCGCCACGACCCTTCGCAGTCCACAGGGGCCAAAGCACGCGAAACCACTTGGTAACAACTGCCCGCCCATCGCAGAGCTCATCTTCGCGACTGGACCGGTGCTGACAGCGCCTAAAATCCCTGCTCAGGAGCACAAATCTCGACGCCCGGCGATGACCGCGGCCGGCGTCATCGACGCGTCGGCGAACGTCGGCGGCAGTGCTTGACGATACGGTCCGCGTTCGAGTACGATTTGTGTCGAAGCACGGATGGAGACAGCGCGCGCGTTGGCGTGGGCCCGCCGCACCTGGAGGGATCGCGGCCCGCGCGCGGGCCTTCGACAAGCAAACCAGGGGGAACACGGATGCTGGAGGCGGGACGCAAGCGGGTTCTCAACATCCTCGCCTGTCTCGGTTTGGGGATGCTCATCGCGCTTGCGGGACTGTCTTCGCGGGCCGCCGCCGCCTCCGCCGCGACCGGTGAGGTGTACGCGTTCGGCCAGAATCTCTATGGGCAGCTGGGCTACGAAGCCAACAGCGAAAGCGAGAATCCGAATCCCACGCCCGGGCTTGTGACGCTGCCCGGGGCGAGCGGCCCGGTCGCCGAGATCGCCGCCGGAGAAGGGCACAGCCTCGCGGTGACGTCCACCGGCCAGCTGTACGCATTTGGCGACAACTTCTTCGGGCAGCTGGGAAGCACGACCAACAGCTCGACCTCCAACGCGAACTCGACGCCTGCGCTCGTGACGCTCCCGGGGGCCACCGGCCCGGTCACCCAGGTCGCCGCCGGCGCGAACCACAGCCTCGTCGTCACCTCGAGCGGCCAGCTGTACGCGTTCGGCTTGAACCGTTACGGGCAGCTGGGGAGCACGACCCGCAACGGCACGGAAAAAGCGAATCCAACGCCGACGCTGGTGAGCCTCTCGGGGGCCACCGGCCCGGTGACCCAGGTCGCCGCCGGCGAATCCTTCAGCCTCGCCGTCACCTCCACCGGTCAGCTGTACGCGTTCGGCTTGAACAACTTCGGGCAGCTGGGGATCAAAACGAACAGCGGCACGGAAAAAGCGAATCCAACGCCGACGCTGGTGAGCCTCTCGGGGGCCACCGGCCCGGTGACCCAGGTCGCCGCCGGCGCAACCTTCAGCCTCGCCGTCACCTCCACCGGTCAGCTGTACGCGTTCGGCTTGAACCACTTCGGCCAATTGGGCAGCACGACCAACAACGGCACGCAGAAAGCGAATCCAACGCCGACGCTGGTGAGCCTCCCAGGGGCCAGCGGCCCGGTCACCGAGGTCGCCGCCGGCGCCGCCCACAGCCTCGTGGTCACCTCGACAGGCCAGCTGTACGCGTTCGGCGAGAACCTGCGCGGGCAGCTTGGCAGCGAAGTCAACAGCGAAACCAGCGCGCCCAATCCGACGCCCACGCTCGTGACGCTGCTGGGGGCGACCGGCCCGGTGACCCAGGTCGCCGCAGGCCACGAGGACAGCCTCGCGGTCACCTCGACCGGCGAACTCTACGCATTCGGTGAAAACCTCTACGGGCAGCTGGGCAACGCGACCAACGACGAAACCGAAGAAGCCAACCCGGCGCCGGCGCTCGTGCTGATCCCGGGGGGCGGGAGCGTCGACACGGTCGCCCGCGGCGCGGCCGCTCTGCACACGCTGGCGCTCGTCACCAGCCCAGCCGGGTCAGCGCCGACGGTCGAAACGGGCGCCGCCTCGTCCGTCACGCGGACCGCAGCCACGTTGAGCGCGAGCGTCGATCCCGATGGCGCCACCGTGAGCGCCTGCCGCTTCGAATACGGCCCCACGACGTCATACGGCTCGAGCGTTCCGTGCTCCACACCGCCGGGCGGCGGCGACAGCGCCGTGACGGTGTCCGCGCAGGTGACCGGCTTGACGCCGAACACCACTTACCACTTCCGCATCCTCGCCACCAACCCGGGCGGCACCAGCGACGGAGTTGACCACAGTTTCACGACGCAGGTGCTGCCGCCCCCGTCCGTCGCTACGGGCGCTGCATCGTCGATCGCGCAGAGCACGGCAACGCTGAACGCGACCGTGAACCCCAACGGCGGTGAAGTCAGCGAATGTCGCTTCGAATACGGCACTTCGACCTCATACGGCTCCAGCGTCGCGTGCGCCGCGCTGCCGGGATCGGGTGAAAGCCCGGTAGCCGTGTCGGCACCGATCACCGGCCTGGTCACCAGCACCACCTACCACTTCAGGGTTGTCGCCACCAGCATCGGCGGCACGAGCCGCGGCAGCGATGGCACGTTCAGCACACTGCCCTCCGCGCCCACGGTCACGACGGGCGCGGCGTCCTCGGTCACGCAGACCGCGGCGACGTTGAACGCGACCGTGAACCCCAACGGCGGTGAAGTCAGCGAATGCACCTTCGAGTACGGCACTTCGACCTCATACGGCTCCAGCGTGCCGTGCTCGACGCTGCCCGGCGACGGTGACAGCGCGGTGGCGGTGTCCGCCCCGATCACGGGCCTGAGCCCGAACACGACATATTTCTTCCGGATCGTCGCGACCGGCCCAGGTGGCACCAGCGACGGCGTCGACCAAGCGGTCGCGACGCTGCCGAACCCCCCGACGGTCGGGGTGGCGACCGGCGCCGCATCTTCGATCACCGAGACCTCAGCGACGTTGAACGCGATCGTGAACCCCAACGGCGGTGAAGTCAGCGAATGCACCTTCGAGTATGGCACCTCGACCTCATACGGCTCGAGCGTGCCGTGCGCCGCGCTGCCGGGCGATGGCGAAAGCGCGGTGCCGGTGTCCGCGCCGGTCACGGGCCTGGCGCCGAACACAACCTACTTCTTCCGGATCGTCGCCACCAACCCCGGCGGCACCAGCTTCGGCGCGGACCAGTCGCTGACGACACAACCGGTGCCAGCTCTGCCTGCGGTCGCGACGGCCGCGGCGTCCTCGATCACACGGAACGCGGCGAAGTTGAACGCGATTGTGAACCCCGATGGCTCGACCGTCAGCGAATGCGAGCTCGAATACGGCACCACGGCGTCCTACGGCTCCAGCGCGCCGTGCAGCCCCTCGCCGGGGTCCGGCGAACACGCCGTGACGGTGTCCGGGTCGGTCGTGGGCCTGGCTCCGGCGACCACCTACCACTTCCGGATCATGGCGACCAATGCGGTCGGCACCGCCTTCGGCAGCGACCAGACGTTCACGACGCTGTCCCCGCTCACCATCACCACCGCCAGCCTGGCCGAAGGACAGGTCGGCAGCGGCTACGCGCAGACGCTGACGACGGCCCATGGCACGAGCCCCTTCACATGGTCGCTCAGCGCCGGCTCACTGCCCGCCGGGCTGCACCTCAACGCTGAAGAGGGTGTCATCGTGGGCACACCCACTGCGCCGGGGACGTCGCTGTTCACGGTCAAGGTGACAGACACCAGCACCCCGACGCCGCAGGTCGCGACGGCGAACCTGTCGATAAACGTGATCCCGGCGGCGGTACAGGCGGCGGAATATGGTCAATGCGTGCCGCAGAAGAATGGCAACTACAGCGAAGCGATGTGTCAAACAGTCGCTACGAGAAAGGGCAAACCCGATCACAGAGGTAAATGGGAATTCGTGCCAGGCCCCGCTCCTTCGTGTGTCGCCAAGAAGAAAGGCGAATACACGAACTCGGAATGCACGACGAAATCCGTCAAGGCTAAAAAGGGTAGGTTCGAAAAGGAGCCAGGGCCCGGATATACATCAACGACCGGGACGGTGACGTTGGCGAGCTCAGCGCTTGGCAGCAGCGTGGTGTGCGCGGGAGGCACCGGCACAGGCGAGATCACGGGACCGCAGACCGGCGTGGAGACGATCACCTTCACAGGCTGCGAAATGTCTGGCAAACCGTGCATGAGCGAAGGCCCCGACAGCGCGCCATCGCACGCGGCAGGCGTGATCATCACGAACCTGCTCGACACCAGGCTGGTTGGACCGGTATCCGGCCAGGTATGGACGGAGCTCGTCAGCTCGGGGCACGAACCCTACCTGGTTGAATTCGGCTGTAAAGGCCCGCTGTTCCGCGCGATAGGTTCACTCAGCGGCGTGCAGGCCGGAGACGTGAACGCGCCGAGCTTCACGAGTACGACTACGTTTGCGATCGGCGAAGGCGAACAGGCTCTCTACACCGAACTGTCCGACACCGGCGGTACGAGCTGGGTGGGCCCCGACCCCTCGACCGGCGTCACGGTGGCGATCAACACCGGCGCGTCGAAGACCGAGATCAAGACCTAGCCTACGGCGCCCTGGCCTGCGCGAGCTCGGGCGTCGCGTGCGCCGGCTCCTCGGTCGCGAGCGCCGGCAGGCGCACGACAAAGCGCGCGCCGCGGCCGCTCGCGGGGGTCTCGAGCGCCACCGTGCCGCCGTGCGAGGCGGCCACCGCCTGCACGATCGCCAGGCCGAGGCCGAAGGAGCCGCCGCGATCGCCGGCGCCGCGGACGAAGCGCTCGAACAGCGTGGGCGCGATCTCGGGGGGCACGCCCGGGCCGTTGTCCTCGACCGTCAGCTCGACCGTGCCTGTGGGCGTGGTCGCCGTCGAGACGCGAATCGCCGAGCCCGGGGGGGTGTGGCGGAGCGCGTTCTCCAGCAGGTTGATCGTCAGGCGGTGGAGCTCGTCGCGCGAGCCCATCACCTTCGCCGGGCGGATGTCGAGCGAGATGTCGTGCGCGCCGCTGACGGGACCCAGCTCGGCGGCCGCGTCGACGACGATCGGTGCTAGATCGCAGGGCTCGTGGGCGACCACGCGGGCCGCGTCCGTGCGGGCGAGCAGCAGCAGGTCAGCCACCAGCCGGCGCATCCGCCGGGAGGAGCGCAGTGCCGAGCGCGCCGCCTCGCCCTGGTCGCCTTCCAGGGATTCGGCCAGCAGCTCGAGGTTGGCGAGCACGCTGGTCAGCGGCGTGCGCAGCTCGTGTGAGGCGTCCGCCACGAACTGACGCTGGCGCGCAAGCGCCGCCTCCGTCTCGCCACGGGCGGCGTCGAGCTCGCGGAGCATGCCCTCGAGCGTGCCTGCCAGCTCTGCGACCTCGTCCTTCGCCAGCGGCTGAGGAACGCGGCGCGAGGGGTCGCGCGTGCGCGCGATCTCCGCCGCGGTCGACGTCAGCGCGGCGATCGGCGCCATCGCCCGCCGCGCGATCGCCACCCCTGCGAACAGAGCCAGCAGGCTGCCGGCGAGCACGCCGAGCACCAGGAACAGCTCCACGCGGTGGACCGTCGCCTGCGTCGAAGCCACCTCTCGCCCGTACTGAAAGAACACGTGCCCATATTCCGCGCCCGCCAAGTCGTACACGGGCAGGACGCCCGTGACCACCCGGTAGCCGTCGACCGTGCTCACCTCGCGGAAGCCCGGGAGCGTGACCACACCCTGCGGCGGCACCGGGAAGGACGGCGCATTTTCCGGGTACTGTTCGAGCACTTCGCCCGAGCCGTAGAGGATCCTGATCACGCTGCCCGGCGTCGCGATGTAGTACAGCGGCGGCGAGATCTGGAACCTGCCGCGGAGCAGGTTCCCCTGCACTCTCGTCTCCGTCTGCAGCTGCCTGGCTGTTTCGCTGACCTCGCGGTCGAAGTCCTCGCGTATGCGATGAACGGTCAGCGATCCGATCACCACGGCGAACACGCACAGGATCACGAACGTCAACAGCGCCGAGACGCCCGCCAGGCGCACACGAATCGGGAGCCGGTCGAAGCTCGTGGACACGCGCTCGCCGGCGCCTCGTAGCGAGGGGGGGAGCCTACGCGCGAAGGACGTAGCCGGCTCCCCTGATGGTGTGCAGCAGGCGGGGCTCGCCGCCGGCCTCGAGCTTGCGGCGCAGGTTGGACACGAACACCTCGATCGTGTTCGTCGTGGAGAACGGGTCGTAGCCCCACACCTCGTCGAGCAGGCGCTGGCGCGAGATCACGATGCGCTCGTTGCGCATCAGGTATTCAAGCAGCTCGAACTCTCGCTGGGTCAGCTCGATGGCCCGCTCGCCGCGGAGCACCTCGTGCGTGTCCACGTTCAGCGACAGGTCGCCCACCCGCAGCGGCGCGGAGCCGCGTGGGGGGCGGCGGCGCAGAAGCGCGCGCATGCGCGCGAGCAGCTCCTGGCGCTCGAACGGCTTGACCAGGTAGTCGTCCGCTCCCGCGTCGAGTCCCTCCACGCGCGACTCCACCGCGTCGCGCGCCGTCAGGATCAGGATCGGAACGTCGTCCTCGGCGCGCAGCTCGCGCGCCACCTCCACGCCGTCGAGCTTGGGCAACCCGAGGTCGAGGATCACCAGGTCGGGGGCGAACGCGTGACCCTGCTCGAGCGCCGCCTCCCCGTCCGCAGCCGTCCTCACCTCATAGCCCTCCATGCGCAGCGAGCGCTGCAGCGCTTGGGCGATGTCCTCGTCGTCCTCCACCACCAGGACGCGTGGCGCTCGAGAGAAGTCGTTCATTGATCTTTATGTATAGGGGCGCTGTAAAGCGATGGTAAGGGAAAGGGTCTCACGCACACACGTCGAAGGAGCGCGAGATGCCGAGCACGCGCGCATCGAAAGCCACCCGCAGGCGCGCCTCCACGCGCGGCCGCGCACGCGGACGGCGCACGCGGGGACGCCGTGGCCTCACCGAGCTTCTGGGCGGCGGCCTGCCGCGGGCGCCCGTGCTCGACCAGCGCCAGCGCGACGTGCTTGGCCTCGCGCTGGTCGCGCTCGGC
>JASHYF010000353.1 GCA_030043235.1 Solirubrobacteraceae bacterium
TGACCGCGTACATCGCCCGGTCGGCTTTCGCGAGCACCTGCGCGGCGCTCTCCGTGCGCTCGTGGATGAGCGCACAGCCGATGCTGGGGAACGGGTGCACGACCTCGTCGCCGGCGTCCACGCTGCACGCGGGAAGCACGCGCGCAAGCCCGTCGGCCACGACCGCGAGGCCCTCCTGATCGATGTGCGGCAGGATCACCGCGAACTCGTCGCCGCCGAGGCGCGCGAGCAGATCGGTCTGCCGGAGCCTGCGCGTGAGCGCGCGTGCGACCGCCCTCAGCGTGTCGTCGCCCACCTCGTGGCCGTGGCGGTCGTTGATGCCCTTGAAATCGTCGAGGTCGATCACCATCAGGCCGGCCACCTCGCCGTAGCGCTGCGAGCGGGCAACCTGCAGCTCGAGGTCGTGCTCGAACAGCCTGCGGTTGCGAAGCCCGGTCAGCGGGTCGTGATCGGCGAGATGGCGCAGGTGTTCCTCCAGGCGCTTGCGCTCGGAGATGTCCTGCAGCTGCGCGATGTAGTGCAGGGGGGCGCCGTCCTGGTCACGCACGAGCGACACCGACAGGATCGCCGAGACGGTCTCCCCGGCGGCGTCGAAGTAACGCTTCTCCACCTGGTAGGCGGGAATCTCCCCCGCAAGCAGCTGCGTGCGCCGCTCGAGGTCGTTGTGCACGTCGTCCGGGTGCACGATCCCGTCGAAGCGCTTGCCCAGGAGCTCATCGGCGGTGTAGCCGGTGATCTCGCACAGCGCGCGGTTGACGAGCAGCCAGCGGCCGTCACGGTCGAGCAGCGCCGTGCCGATCGGGGCCCGCTCGAAGACCTCCTCGAAATCGCCGCCACGGGCATGGCCACTCCCGCCGGCAGCGCCCGCGAGCAGGTCCGCCTGCCTGCGTGCGGTGATGTCGAGCATCACCGCAACACCCCCTGCGACGCCCGTCTGCCCGTCGCCGGCGCTCTCGCCGCCCAGGCGCAGCGGACCCACGTCGACCATCAGGCAGTGCCGATCCTCGGGCGTCCAGATCTCGCGCGAACGCGTCTCGCCCGCAAGCGCCGAGCGAAACAGCGGCTCGAGGAGCTTCCACACCGCCGAGGGAAACGTGCTGCCGAGGAGCAGTCCCTGCAGGGGCGCACGCGCCTCGGTAACGCGCTCCAGCGCGTGGCCGGCCGTCAGCACGAAGCGCAGCTCGGTATCGAACACGACGATCAACGCCTCCGGCAGCTCGCGCAACGCAGCCGCGGCGGCGTGGTCGGCGCTCGCCACCATCGCCTCAGCCCGGCGAGTCTGTCCTGTCGACGCTGGCACCTCCTGAAGCATCGGCGACAGCTCGCGTCGACTTGACGCTTGAAAGCCGCTCGCGCGGGCGCTTACTCGAGCTGGCGCCCGGCCGCGCTGAGCGCGTCCCAGTCCCCTCCGAACGCGTTCACGCCGACGTACGAGGTCTCCCCCGGGGCGCTGTCGCCGACGTACGTGTACAGGGCGTGCCCCGCATAGGTGACCTGCCTTGCTCCGTTCGGCAGGCGAATCGTGGACAGCAGCGAGGCCTTCACGCCGGGACCCGCGACCGGCTTGCCGCTCGTCTCGAGCGGAGGCCACGCTTTCGCGCAGTCGTGGATCTTCACGCAGCTGTCTTCGTCGCTGCGATCGCGCGTGAAGTCGTACAGCGTGAACCCTGAAGCGCTCACCAGGATCGATCCGAGGCGGGTGTGGCGCAGCTCGACCTTCGCCGCGCTGCTGGCGCGCGCCTTCGCCGCGCCGCCCCGCGCGCTGGCGATCGCCGGGCCTGCAATCGCCAGGCCGCTCGCGGCGCCCGCCAGCGCGCTGGCCAGGAGAATGTACGTTCGTTTCATGTTTCTTCCTCGCTGTCCTCGGGAATGGTGTCAAGCACGGTCGCTCTCATCGAGCCAGACGCCGCCCGCCGCGCAACCTTCCCGACACGACCACCTGCACGAATCCCGCAGCTTGCGCGCTTCCATTTGCGCAGCCGTGGCCAAACCGGCTCGCATTCGTCCGCCGGTATGGATAAGCTTCGTGACGCCGTAAATCTCGTCCATCCCTCGAGGGGGCCGTGCCCGCCCGGCGCGGCCCCTTTTTTGCGCCCTCGCGGGGCACATGGGCGTCACCCCGCCCGGGCGGGCACGGAGCACGCGTGCGTCGCGCCCGCGAAGCGGGCGTTCAGGCCTTGATGAGGCCGCGCTCGAGCGCGTAGCCCACGAGCTCGGCGCGAGTGGACAGCCTCAGCTTCTGCTGGATGTGCGAGCGATGGGTCTCTACCGTGCGCACCGACAGGTACAGCTGCTGGGCGATCTCCGCGTTGGTGTGCCCGAGCGCGATCAGGCGCAACACGTCGACCTCGCGCTCGGAGAGGTCGTCGGGGGGACCGGGCGGCGGCTCGGAGGCGATGCGTGCGCCAAGGCGCGGGTTCAGGTAGCTCTCCCCGGCGGCGGCGCGGCGCACCGCT
The DNA here is from genome assembly GCA_030043235.1 of Solirubrobacteraceae bacterium. Lineage (GTDB taxonomy): Bacteria > Actinomycetota > Thermoleophilia > Solirubrobacterales > Solirubrobacteraceae > Palsa-744. The sequence goes on from JASHYF010000353.1 coordinate 2,457, forward strand.
TCCACGAGCTCCTCGTCGGCGGCCTCCTTGAGCACATAGCCGAGCGCGCCCGCACCGAGCGCCTCACGCGCGAACGCCGGCTCCTGCTGCATCGTCAGCACCACGATCTGTGTCTCCGGGGACTCCTCGCGAATCCTCGGGATCGCCTCCAGGCTCGAGCCGCCGGGCATGTTCAGGTCGAGCACGAGCACCGCCGGATGATGGCCGCGCACGTAGCGGCTCGCGCCTTCCACGTCGCTGGCCTCCGCCACCACCTCGAAGTCCGGCTCGCTGTCGAGCAGCAGCCGCAGGCCGCTGCGCACGACCGCGTGATCGTCGGCGAGCACGATGCGGATGCTCGACGCGGCCGCGGACGTGCCCTCCTCCTGATCGCCCTCGGGCGTCGCCTGCTCGCCGTTATTCATGATCGTCAAGGTACCGGCTCGCACTGTCGGGATCGGTCGCCCGCGCTCGCGGCCGCGGCGCAGCCTAGCACGCCGATCGCAAGCGGCTGTGCGAGCATCTTTGCTGCTCCCGTGCCCAAGCACGCCGTCCCGACCACCACATCCGGCCCGCTGTCGGCGCAGGAGCTGCGCGGCCTGGACGCCTGGTGGCGCGCGGCCAACTACCTGGCGGTCGGGCAGATCTACCTGCTGGACAACCCGCTGTTGCGCGAGCCGCTGCGCGTGGAGCACACCAAGCCACGCCTGCTCGGCCACTGGGGCACGACGCCGGGACTGAACTTCCTCTACGCGCACCTGAACCGCGTGATCCGCGCGCGCGAGCTGAACGTCGTCTACGTCGCCGGGCCTGGGCACGGAGGGCCGGCAATGGTCGCGAACGTGTACCTGGACGGCACCTACAGCGAGGTCTACCCGCACATCGGCCACGACGAGGAGGGCCTGCGGCGGCTGTTTCGCCAGTTCTCCTTCCCCGGCGGCATCCCCAGCCACGTCGCGCCCGAGACGCCAGGCTCGATCCACGAGGGGGGCGAGCTCGGCTACTCGCTCGCGCACGCGTACGGCGCGGCATTCGACAACCCCGACCTGCTCGTGTGCTGCGTCGTCGGCGACGGCGAGGCGGAAACCGGCCCGCTGGCGACCAGCTGGCACGCCAACAAGTTCCTCGAGGCCGCCCGCGACGGGGCGGTGCTGCCGGTCCTGCACCTCAACGGCTACAAGATCGCCAGCCCCACCGTGCTCGCGCGCATCCCCGCGGAGGAGCTGCGCGCGCTGCTCGAAGGCTACGGCTACGCGCCGCGCTTCGTCGAGGGCGAGGAGCCCGAGGCGATGCACCAGCAGATGGCCGCCACGCTCGACGAGGTGACCGAGGAGATCGCGGCGATCCAGCGCCAAGCGCGTGTGGATCGAGACCCCACCCGCCCGCGCTGGCCGATGATCGTGCTGCGCACGCCCAAGGGCTGGACCGGGCCGAAGACGGTCGACGGGCTGCCCGCCGAGGGCTCCTTCCGCTCCCACCAGGTGCCCCTCGCGGACCTCGCCGGCAACCCCGGGCACCTCGCCCAGCTGGAGCAGTGGCTTCGCTCCTACCGGCCCGGGGAGCTGTTCGACGAGCGCGGCGCGCTGCGCGCGGAGATCGCGGCGCTCGCGCCCCGCGGCGAGCGGCGCATGGGCTCCAACCCGCACGCCAACGGCGGGCTGCTGCTGCGCGCGCTGGAGCTGCCCGACTTCCGCGACTACGCGGTCGAGGTTCCCGCGCCCACCGCCTCCGTGAGCGAACCCACGCGCGTGCTCGGCTCCTTCCTGCGCGACGTGGTCGCCAAGAACCCGGACCGCTTTCGCGTGATGGGCCCCGACGAGACCGCCTCCAACCGCCTCGGCGCGATCTTCGAGGCGACCGACCGCACGTGGGAGTCCGCGCGGTTCGACGGCGACGATCACCTCGCGCCCGACGGGCGCGTGATGGAGGTCCTCTCCGAGCACCTGTGCCAGGGCTGGCTGGAGGGCTACCTGCTGACCGGACGCCACGGCCTGCTCAACAGCTACGAGGCGTTCATCCACATCGTCGACTCGATGTTCAACCAGCACGCCAAGTGGCTGAAGGTCACCCGCGGCATCCCCTGGCGCCAGCCCATCTCCTCTCTCAACTATCTCCTCTCCTCACACGTCTGGCGACAGGACCACAACGGCTTCTCCCACCAGGATCCGGGCTTCATCGATCATGTCGTCAACAAGAAGGCGGAGATCGTGCGCGTGTACTTCCCACCCGACGCCAACTGCCTGCTGTCCGTCGCCGACCACTGCCTGCGCAGCCGCGACTACGTGAACGTGATCGTCGCCGGCAAGCAGCCGGCGCTGAACTACCTCACGATGGACGAGGCGATCGCCCACTGCACGCGCGGCATCGGCATCTGGGAGGCGTTCTCCAGCGACGAGGGCACCGGGGGGGCGCCCGGCAGGGAGGGCTGGGTCAGAGGGCAGGGCGCCGCACCCGAAGGGCGTGGTGAGGAGCCCGACGTGGTGCTCGGCTGCGCCGGGGACGTGCCCACGCTGGAGTCGGTGGCCGCCGCCGCGCTCCTGCGCGAGCGCCTGCCCGAGCTGCGCGTGCGCCTGGTGAACGTCGTCGACCTGATGCGCCTGCAGCCGGAGTCCGAGCACCCGCATGGCCTGCCCGACAGCGAGTTCGACGCGCTGTTCACCAGCGCCCGGCCGGTGATCTTCGCCTACCACGGCTACCCATGGCTGATCCATCGCCTCACCTACCGGCGCGCCAACCACCACAACATCCATGTGCGCGGCTACAAGGAGGAGGGCACCACCACCACGCCGTTCGACATGGTGATGCTCAACGACCTCGACCGCTTCCACCTGGTCATGGACGTGATCGACCGCGTGCCGGGCCTCGCCGAGCGCGCTGCGTACGTGCGCCAGGAGATGGCCGACGAGCGCCTGCGCCACCGCGCGTACACGCGCGAGCACGGCGAGGACCCGCCGGAGATCGCCGAGTGGCGCTGGACCCGGGCCAGCGAGCGCATCGCGCCGGAGGCACCGCGGTCGCCGTCCCGCGCGCGCGGGAACGCCTAGCGCGGCTCGGCGACGTGCGCGTGCTCGTGGTCAACGCCGGCTCCAGCAGCCTCAAGCTCTCGCTGCTCGGCCCCGGCGACCAGGCGATCGCGGCGCGGGAGC
>JASHYF010000354.1 GCA_030043235.1 Solirubrobacteraceae bacterium
ATTCACCAGCTTGGCCTAGCGCCGCGCCCCCCGGTTCAGCCACTCCTCCAGGCTCGTCTGGTGCGCCGCGCGGGCGCCCGACTGGACCTCCGCGCGCAGCTCCGACAGCAGCCCGTGGCGCTCTGCTACGACGTTGTGCTGGTGGATCGTCTCCAGGTTCTCCTGGCGTGCGGACACGAAGCTCGACCCGTCGAGGTCCGCGAACGCCCGCACCACCCCCGCGATCATCTCCCTCACGCAGTCCTCCACGAAGCGCGGGCGGCGATGCGCCTTCTCCACCACCTCGACCTCGTCCGAGCGCTTCATCAGCTCGTAGGTCTCCGAGGACATGCTCGCCTCGGCGATCTCCAGCAGCGCCGAGGCGTCGATCTCCTCCGCGCACTCCTCGGTGCAGCCGATGTGCAGCGTCGCCAGCCCCCGCTGGTTGTGCGTGGCGATCGGCACGTCGCGCAAGACCGCGTCGATCTGCTCGGCGGCGAGGCCGTCCGCGCTGAGACGCTCACGTGCGCGCGCCGCCACCAGCTCCTGCGCGCACGGGCACGCGGTCATGCCCGTGGCGGACACGCCGACCGTGCCGCGCGTGCCGTGCTCGAACGCCACCGCGCGCCCGTGCAGCGTGTAGATCTCCTGCGTCTGGATGCCCGACACCGGCGCCGGCTTGTGCTCCGGGTAGCGCGCCGCGATCGTCACCTCCGCACGCTCCGCCCGCTGGCGCGTGCGCACCAGCTCGGCGACGTGCCGGGCGAGCGTCTCCGCCCGGAACGGGGACTCGCTGAGGACGACCTCGCCGATCGCCTCGTTGACGACCTCGTCGAAGCGCGACATGTGTGCGCCCTTCTGGTCGCCGCTGAGGTCCACGAAGCAGTCCAGCCGCGTGAGGAACAGCTCGTCGTGGATGCGCACCACCTTCTCCACGCCGGTGACCCCGACACGCGACAGGCCAAGCGGGATGTTCGGCTCGCGGGCCTGCACGTCGTCGCCCGAGCCCCTGGTCGGAGACACCGTGGAGGTCGGCCTGCTCACCAGCACCGTGGCCAAGCGTAGCGCGCCCTCGCGGGCGTTCGGACACGACGAAGCGCGACGCCCGATGCGAACGCGCCCGCCCCCGCCCGCCGATTCTGGTATCAATCGCAGCTCAACTCGTCGAGCCACCACAGGAGGGCGAACGGAAGGCTGGGGAGGTCGGAGCGGGTGATTCGCTCCGATGAGTCGGATGGGGACGTTTGGAGGCCAGTTGAGCGAGAAGCTTGAAGGGCTGTTCGCTGTCACGGACGCAGCCGTGACAGAGCTGGAGGATTTGCACGGGATCATCGCGGAGTCGCAGGAGAGGGGCTTCCTGGCGGCCGACGCGCTCGCGGCGGCACTCGAGGAGGCCGACCTGTCAGGCCAGCAGACACAGGACCTGCTGAGCTACCTGGAGGAGCACGGGATCGAGCTGCTGTCCGTGGGAGAGTCCGCGCCGGAGCTGCACGCGGGCGAAGTGGAGGCGGGCGCGCCCGTTCGGGACGGCGCTGAGGCGCTGCTCGAGAGCGCGCCGGTGCATGCGCTCGCGGGCGCGGACGGTGATGTGCGCGAGGACGCGGACGAACGCGTTCGCGAGCTGCACGTGCGCCTGGAGGAGCTCGCGCTGAGGAGCGCCGGCGGCCGGGCCGACGGCGAGGCGGCGGTCGAGCCGAGCCTCGACTCGTTGAGGCTGTACCTGCGCTCGATCGGGCGCGTGGCGCTGCTGAGCGCCGAGGAGGAGGTGACGCTGGCCAAGCGCATCGAGCGCGGCGACGTCGCCGCCAAGCAGCACATGGTCGAGGCGAACCTGCGTCTGGTGGTCTCGATCGCCAAGGGCTACGTCGGCCGCGGGCTCACGCTGCTCGACCTCATCCAGGAGGGCTCGCTCGGGCTCATTCGGGCGGTCGAGAAGTTCGACTACCGTCGCGGTTACAAGTTCTCCACGTACGCCACCTGGTGGATCCGCCAGGCGGTCACGCGTTCGCTCGCGGACAAGGGCCGCACGATCCGCATTCCCGTGCACATGGTCGAGCGCCTGAACAAGCTCGCCCATGCCGAACGGCGTCTGATCCAGACGCTCGGGCGCGAGCCCTCCGCGACGGAGCTCGCCGACGAGCTCGAGTGCTCGGTGCGCGAGGTGCGCGACATCGTGCGCATCGCCCAGCAGCCGATCTCGCTGGAGAAGCCGGTCGGCGAGGAGGAGGGCTCGGCGCTGGCCGACTTCGTGGAGGACGTGTCCGCCGAGTCGCCCTTCGAGATCGCATCCGACGCGCTGCGCCGCGAGAGCGTCACGCGCGTGCTCGCATGCCTGCCCAGGCGCGAGCGCGAGGTGATCGAGATGCGCTACGGCATCGTCGGCGGGCGCCAACGCACGCTCGAGGAGGTTGGCCGCGCGTTCAACATCACACGCGAGCGCGTTCGCCAGATAGAGAACCGCACGCTCAAAAAGCTGCAGACCCTGCCCGAAGCGCAGGGGCTGCGCGAGGCCTCCTGAGGCGAGCGCGTGGCACGGCGACCGGCCAGGTCGCCGTGTTCGTTCTAGACTCACCACTCCCGGCGGGGTTCCCGAGCGGTCAAAGGGGTGTGGCTGTAAACCACATGGCTCTGCCTTCGGAGGTTCGAATCCTCCCCCCGCCACTG
>JASHYF010000004.1 GCA_030043235.1 Solirubrobacteraceae bacterium
CCGATGACTCGTTGTCGAAGAACGTGTACACGCCGTTGCCGAGCGCCTGCGGGTCATGCTGCCAGGCGAAGATCTCTCCGGCGCTGTCGAGAACCTGCCCCGGGGCCGCCTCGAGGGTGAAGCTCGAGTCCTTGCCGCCGAGCTGCCAGATGATGTTCCCGGTGAACCGGTTGACCTTGTAGGTCGTCCACGTGTCACGTGCGTCGATCAGCAGGTTGCCATCGCTGTCGAGCTTCACCGCGTTGATGTGGAACCAGTCCCACGGCGTGCTCGGTGAGGCCGGCAGCGGCTGCTCGCTCTGGCTGAACGGCACGTGATCCTCGCTGTTCCACTGGAACAGCACCTTGCCCGTGGCGACGTCGATTTCCTGGACCACGCCGTTGATGACCGTCTGCTCAGCCGGCCCTCCGATCGAGGTCAGGTTGGCGGTTGCCGTGGTGTAGGCGAGGATGAGCGCGGTGTTCCAGGGGGTGATCAGGAACTCGTGACCATCGGCGCTCAGTCCGTTGCCCGCGTTTACGGTGGCGATCTGCTGGTAGTGGTCGTTGTAGATGTAGTCGGTGCCGCTGGAGAGACCGCCGAGCCCCGTGCCCTGCCACCACGTGAGCACCGGCTGGCCGAGGTAGCTCTGCGCTCTGAAGTCGGCCGCAGTCTGCCCCGGCGGGATTGCGTGGAACCACACCACGTTGCCCTGCTGGTCGAGGATCTCGGGCCCGTTGGCGTATGTGCCGGTGTCGCCGGTCGGTGCGATGAAGATGTCGCCTCGACCGAGAAAGCCGTGTGACGTGAGGATCGTGACCGGCGGCGGCGCCGTCGGCGCTGCCTGCGCGGCGGCAGTCGTCGTCAGCCCGATGGTGAGGGCTGCGACGATGACCGCGGCGACACCAACGAACACCGCCTTGCGTCGAGGCGGGCGCCGGGGGGGCTCGGTCGACGAGCGCGGAGCGGCCATCGTGTGTGCCCCTTTCCGGGAGGCATGGGTCGACGGTGGATTGCGCGTGGGCTGGCCGGCAGACACGGAGGCGTGGGCAGGCGTGGTGGCGTCACCGCGCTCTGGGCGCTCGGGTGTGAGGATGGGTGTGGACATGGGTCTCCTTTCCGAGACTCACGGGGGATGGATTGGTCGCTCGGCCGGCGTCGGAGCGCTGGCCAATGGGGGAGGGTCCGATGGGGCCTGGCTCTCCGCTGGGGGGGATGCCCGAGAGGCCCTTGCCCTCCTCGGCTCGGAGGAGAGCCGCCCCGACGTCAGGGACGCCTACATCGCGCGATCACGCACGCCGGCGTAGACGCTGCGACGAGCGCACGGCCCATCGGGAAGATGGGTTCCAAGGGGCCCCTATGCGCGCTGCAAGACATTGTTCAGTAACTCTATCAGCTTTCTTGGTATTATGCAAGAGCGCCATCTGACGCCCCCTAAACCATGCTCAAGATCGACGTTCATCAGCACATCTGGACCGAGGCGCTCCTGCACGCGCTCGCGGGGCGGCAGGAGCTTCCGTTCGTGCGCCGCGAAAACGGGCTGACCGTGTTGTTCGGAGCCGGCGAGCGCCCGTACGTGATCGACCTCGCCACGGAGAGCCCCGCGCATCGCGCCTCACAGGTGGCGGCCGACGGCGTCGATCGAGCCCTCGTGTGCCTCTCCTGCCCCCTGGGGATCGAGTCGCTTCCGCGCGAGCAGTCCGTTCGGCTGATCGACGCCTACCACGAGGGGGCGCTGTCGCTCGGCGAGCCGTTCGGGGTCTGGGGCGCGATCCCGCTCGACCGTCCCGACGCGGCCGACGTCGACCGCGCGCTGGATCACGGATGCGTCGGCATCGCCCTTCCCGCTGGGTCGCTGGCCGGCGTGGACGCGCTCTCTCGCCTACACGCGGTGCTCGCGCGCCTGGAGACGGTGGGCGCGCCCCTGCTCGTGCATCCGGGACCAAGCCCGGCTGACGGGACGCGGCCGGCCGCCCAGGCATCGCTGAGCGACCCACTGTGGTGGCCCGCGCTCACCCGCTACGTCGCCCAGATGCAGGCGGCCTGGCTGGCGTTCATGAGCGCCCGCCGGGTGGAGCACCCGAGGCTGCGCGTGATCTTCTCGATGCTCGCCGGGCTTGCGCCACTGCAGGCCGAGCGCCTGCGCTCGCGCGGCGGGCCGGCGCTGCGCCTCGACGATCCCCTGCTGTTCTACGAGACATCCTCCTACGGCCCCACCGCGGTGGACGCGATGCAGGCGATCGTGGGGCCTCGGCAGCTGCTGTATGGCTCCGACCGCCCCGTGGTGGAGCCATCCGGGCTCGAGATGCCAGGCGGGCTCGATTGGGAGACGATCACCGACAGCACACGCGAGGCGCTCGGGCACGGCCGGGCGGACGCCGCCGGGTGAGTGCGCGATGGCAGCGCGCGCGAACAGTCCCACGGCCTGCACCGGGTCCCCGATCAGCGCCGATGACCTGTCCGTCGTTCCCCGCCCACGCGGACGCGACCTGTCGCGGCCGGAGCTGCGGGCGTTCGTTGCCGAGCTGGCCGACTGGCCGGAGCTGTGGGTCCACCTGGTTCGCCATGACGCTCGGCAGCGTCACTACGAGGAGCTGCTGAGCGACGAGCACCTCACCGCATGGCTCATCTGCTGGATGGACGACCACGACACCGGCTTTCACGACCACGACGTGTCCGCCGGCGCGGTCGCGGTCGCCGGGGGGCGCATACGGGAGGAGCGCCTCACGCTGGGCGGCCCGCCGCGCGAGCGCGTGTATGCACCGGGCGAGGTCTTCGACTTCTCATCGGCTGACATCCACCGCGTGCGCCACGCGGGCTCCGGGCCCGCTGTGACGCTGCATGTCTACTCCCCGCCGCTGCTGCGCATGGGCGCCTACTTCGCCGACGACAGCGGAGTCCTGACGCGCCACGCAGCCGCTGCCGCCGAGGAGCTGCGACCGCTGACGAACGTCGCTGGACCCCGCGCCGATTGACCGGCTCGGCCCGCTTGCCAGCCGCGATCCGCGGCGGGCTGCATCGTGGCACTCGGCCCAACGCACCGTTGCCGCCGCGTTCTCGAGGCGCGAGGCCTTGGCCCTTGACAATCTCTACTTTGTCGCTATAGTAGATGAGGAATGACCGAGCGGTCCTCATCCCTCCCGCAGTTCGCGTACCGGCGCTGTCCGAAAGACAGCGCCGGTCGCGCGAGAGAGATGCGGGCGCCCGGGCACTCCGAACGCTGACGTCTCATCTCTCCCCCAAACCCCTCCGGGGCGGCCACATGCCCCAGAGGGATCTCCCTCCCCTCCGCTGCGCCTCGTAACCAACGCGAGGCGCAGCGGAGGTCCCCACCCAGCTAGAAACCGCTGGAGACCGCTAGATCCGCGCTTGGGCCGCGAGAGGGCGGTTTGCGGTGTGGCCGACGCCCGGTGCATCATCCAGCGCGTGGATCCTGCCTCTCGACTGCGAACGGAGTTCGCGCGACAGGTTGCGTTCGAGCGACACGACAGCTTCTTTGAGGTGTGCTCCGAGCGCCGCTTGGATGGATATCTCGAGCTGCGGGTGTGCTACGGCGGCATCGAGGAGGAGGTCCCGGCGCTCGTGCTTGTGCCCGACGGCGCCGGGCCGTTCCCGGCGGTTCTAGCGCACCACCAGCACAACAGCGAGTGGCATTTGGGCAAGAGCGAGATCGCCGGGCTGGCGGGCGAGCCGCTTCAAGCGTTCGGCCCCGCGCTCGCCCGTGCCGGGCTCGTCGTGCTGGCGCCCGACGCAGTCGGGTTCGAGGACCGCCGCTACACCGGCACTGGCATCGACGAGCGCGAGGACGACTGGCTTCAGTATTTCAACGAGATGGCCTACCGGCTCGTGTCTGGCCAGCTGCTGGCTAGCACGGTGCTCGGCGACGCCGCTTGTGGGCTGTCGGCGCTGCTGGCAGACGAGCGGGTCGACGGCTCGAAGCTCGGCGCGGTGGGGCACTCCCATGGAGGCTACGTGACGATCATGCTCGCCGCGCTGGACGAGCGCGTGAGGTTCGCTTGCGCCAGCGGCAGTGCGTGCAGCTACAAGCGGCGGATGCTCGACCGGTCTGGGATCGAGTTCTCGCAGGCGATCCCGGGGATCCTCAAGCTGGCGGACGTCGATGGGCTCCTCGGACTGATCGCTCCGCGGCCTCTGCTGCTGCTATCTGCAAGCGAGGATCGCTACTCGGCTGACGCTCCAGAGCTCGTGCAGGCGGCCATCGGTGCCTGGGAGGCCCGCGGCGCGCGCGAGAACTTGGAGCATGTCCGCTACAAGGGGGGGCACGCACTCACCCCGGAGCGCACCGAAAAGATCGTCAGCTGGGTGATCGGGCAAGCGAACGGGTGAGCGACGCGGCACCACGCACGCGGCCGCGCAAACTTCCTTTGGCGATGGCGGGCACGGAGTTCTCGCACGCGGGCGGCAAGCGGCTGGGGTCGAAGCGCAGCTCCTACGCCGTCGCTCACGGTCGGACCAAGTGCCGGATCACATGCCCGTTGGCGCCGAGCCACGTGACCTGCAGTGGCGTGGCGTTGGGCGCCGCCATGTCAACCTGATAGACGAGCAGGTTGTCTTCGACGCGCGCGCTGATGCGTTGTCCGCGGGGGTAGGTGGCTTGGATCTCAGCCACACCGTCGGGGATGATGCCCGTGACGGTGGCGGGCGGGTGCCCGTAGTCGGAGGTCTCGTAGGCGATCGAGTCGACCTCGGCGGGGGAGAGGCATCCGAACCCGCGGTTCCCGCCCGTTTCCACGACGCACAGCACGGCCTGGGGTGGGGCTTTGAGCGATGCTCTGTGTCGGGCGAGTTCGCGCAGGTACTGGACGCGGCTGCGCCCGGACAGGCATCTCAGCGGTGGCAGCGCGGGCACGACCCTTCGGTAGCCGATGAGCATGTAGTCGCGGGCGCCCGTGGCGCTGGTGCGCAGCAGGCGCACGGAGTTCTCGAGGATGCTCGAGACGTCCAGGGGCATGGGGAATGGGCCGGATGTCGTGCTCGTGGGAAGGTGGTCTTGGCCTGTGGCAGGGCGGCGGAGCACGGCGAACTCGTCGAGAAAGGCCTTGGGTATGGGAGCGGAGATGAGCTGCGCGGGCGCAGGGCCGGCGGTTGAGCAGCTGGGGCTGCTCGGCGCGGGCGCGATGACTTCGCCGTGTCCGTGTGCGATGAAGCGTTCATTTGGGCTCGCGACGTTTCCCGAGACCGCGTAGGCCGTGTACTCGATGGGGTGACCGGCGGGCAGCCCGACGCTCGGGATGGCTTCGTCGAGCACGGTCTGCTGGGCGAGCAGCACTCCGGTGCGGGGATCGAAGATCAGCTCGTTGGTCACTCGGCGGGGCTTGGCAAGGGCGCCTGTGCCATCGATGAACCCGGCGATGGATTCCTGGGTCGTGAGTGCTGCGCCGTATCGACCAAGGGGGTCCCTGACACCGGGCAGGTAGCTCACGCCGGTGATGTCCTTCATCGCGCGGTAGACGGCCGCACGTGAGCCGGGCGTCAACGGCAGGTCCGTAAGCGCGCCTTCGACGGCTCCCAGCTCGAACTGGGTGAGCGACTGTTGCGCTAGCGGGGATTCCGGCGCGACACGCCGCCACTGCTGCTGCGAGCGCAGCGCTGCTTCGCGGATGCGTTCGAGCATCGCGGCGGGTCGGGTCGGCAGGGCGAGCACCTGTGCGTAGGTCAAGAGACCCAGGCGTGACCGGAAGTCCCCGCTGCTCGGAACCAGCTCGTCATACGGTGCCGGTTTTGGTGCCCGTGATTCGCGCCCCTTGAAGCGTGCCCGTTCCGCTGGGGTGCCGAAGAGCCGTGGCAGCCCGTCGGTGCTTCGCCGTTCGCGTCCGGACCCATCCGTGCTCACCCAGCGTTCCACCACCTGTCGCGACTGGATCAGAGCGGGCTTCCCGTACAGGCTGAACCCTGTCGTTGCTGCCTGGATCGAACGGGTGTACCAGTATTCGCCCGGCGCAAGCGACGGCGCCGCCAGCCCGCGCTGCGCGCCGTCGGCTGCCCGCTCGAGTGCCTGCGCTGCCGACGAGGATCGGTTGCCGCCGATCCCCGACGCGAGGAGAAACACGATCGCGCCAGCCAGCGCGAGCGCGCCGACGGCCACCGGCATCAGACGCCGGCGGGATGCGCGCGGCCGCTCGTCGGTCGCGCCGCGACGACTTCCCCGCGCAGCGGCGCGGAGTTGACGTTGAAGTTCGGGCAGCAGCAGGCTCATGGTCTCTCCTTCATCCTGTTTCGCATCGCGGCGAGGCCCCGGCTGACACGCTTGCGAACGACGCTGGGCGAGCACTGCAGCTCGCCGGCGATGTCCTGGTAGTCACGTTCGTGGAGCACGCGCGCAACGACCGCATCGCGCTGCTCGTCCGGCAGGTCTTGGAGCAGCGTGAGCGCTCCGTTACCGGAATCCGCGCTCGCCTCGATTCGTTCGATGTCCCGGTCGTCGAGCACGAGCACTCCCATGCCCATGCGTCGCCTTGCGCGGTCTTCGACTCGGCCACGTTCACGGCTCCTGGAGAGCAGGTTGCGTGCGATGCCGAACAGCCACGCTCCGGCGTCGCCGAGCTCGGGGTCAAAGCGCTCGACCGACTCAAGCGCCGCGGCGAACGTCTCAGCCGTCAGGTCGGCCGCCAGATCCCCATGGCCGACCGCGCGCACGAAGAACGCGACGACGCGGCGCTCGAAACGCGCATAGAACTCCGCGAACGCGTCCTCGTCGCCTACTGCGGCGGCAAGCAGTTGCTCGTCGCTCGGCTCTCGATCTGGAGACATCCTCATCCACTAGTTCAGCTTGCGGCGCGATATGTGACCGGACCGGCGCGATCATCGACATGACGACGCTGGCGTAACGGATCCGGCGCTGCCGGTTTCGTGCGATTGCGGCAATGCGAAGCTCGGCCCCGGCGGTGAACGCGACGGCGTCAGGGATCGACGGTGATGACGAAGTAGTCTGAGCGGATCCTGGCGGTGCCGTCGCGGGCAGGGTTGAACCGCAGGACCAGATCCCTAAATGCCTCGATGAAGTCGTCCCAGCGGCCTTGGGGCTCGAGCACGCCGCGGGCGACCACGAACGGGCCGAAGTCGGCAGCGTACTGCTGCACAGCGTCCTCGACCGACGTAAAGTCGAAGTCGACGGTCTCTCGCGTGAGGGACGGGCTCACGCCGGCGGCACCAAAGACCTCTGCCACGTGCGCCTCTACGCCCCACAAAGGTGGAGGCTCCACTCCCGGCGGCGCAGGCGGCATGAATGACCCGGTGAGCTTGAACAGCTCGCCGGCGAAACCGTCGTTGGCCCAGGTTGCCATCGCGATTCGCCCGCCCGGCCGGCAAACGCGGACTAGCTCAGCGGCTGCCCGCGTGTGGTCGGGTGCGAACATCGCGCCGAACGTCGAGATCACACGATCGAAGCTCGCATCCTCGAACGGCAGCTGCTGGGCATCGCCCTCGATCCACTCGATCTCGACACCCGCGTCGGCGGCGCGGCGTCGCGCGTGCTCGAACAGCTCCGGCGTCACATCCACACCCACGACCTTGGCTCCCCGCTGCGCGGCCGGAATAGCGACGTTGCCGCCACTGCCGGTTCCCACGTCAAGCAGGTCAACCGCCGGCTCGATACCGACGCGGTCGAGGATCAGCGTCCCAACTGGTGTGACCAGACGCGAGAAGCTGTCCCAGTCACCGGCCGACCAGGTCGCACGTGCCCGTTGGCGAAACTCGTCGGCGACCGCCATGCGGCAACGCTAACAGAGCCAACCAAGCACGGTCTCCTGCCCACCGGCCATCGCGGGACTGCGCAGGCCGCGGGCACGGCTGCTCGCGCAGACAAAGCGGGCGTCTA
>JASHYF010000355.1 GCA_030043235.1 Solirubrobacteraceae bacterium
GTCGCCTGGGGGACGTTGGGGGCGGTGTCGAGCGCGTCGAGCGCGCTCAGCACCGCGCGCCCGAAGACTTCGAGGCGTTCCGCGCTCACGCCCATCGCCGTCGCGGACTCGCCCCCCCGGGCCTGCGCCGGCGGAGAGACGGCTCCGCCCGGGCCGGTTTCGCCGGACACCTGCACGAGCACGGCGGGAACGCCCGCGGCGTTCAACACCCCCTGTTCGCCGAGCGTCAGCGGGAAGGCGAAGTGCGCGAGCTGCCCGAGCGTGCTCGGCGCGCCCGCCTGGACGCCGGCCTGTTCGCCGATCGCCTGGGAGACGGTGCGTTCGAGCTCCAGCGGGGCCGAGCCGAGCGCGTCGGAGAAGGGCACGACCATCGGCGTGCGCGTGTGCGCGCCGGCGACGTCCCCGATCACCACCGCCGCGTCGAACGGACCGTGCAGGCCGAAGCGCGTGGGTTCGGACACGAGCCTGGCCGCACCGGCGTCGCCGCCGCTGCCGCCGCTGGTGGACGCGAGCACGATCGTGCGCTTGGTCTCGCGCGCGGAGAACACGCGGGCCAGCTCGAGCAGCGCGGCGGTGCCTGAGAGTTCCGCCTCTGATGCGGACCCGCCCGCCCCGCCCGCCCCGCCCGGGCGGGTGGGGTGGGTCCCGGCGCTGTCGCGGTGCGCGAGCACGAGGATCGGCGGCGCGTCCGTGGAGCCCGGGCGCTGCGCGACGACGGTGCTGAGCAGGCGTTCGCCTGCGATCGTCTGCGCGTGGAAGCTGTATGTGTGCACGGAGAAGCCGCCTCCGGCGGTGCCGCCGAGACCTTCGAGCTTCTGCGCCACATATTGCGCGAGCTGTTGATCGCCGCGGCTGCCGGGGCGCCGCGAGGGGTACTGGGCGGCGAGGCCTTGCAGTTCGGCGAAGGCTGGAGCGCCTTCGAACGCATCGGGGGCGAGCGTGGAGGTGAAAGGTTGCGGGCTCGAGCCCAGCGAGAACGCGGCGAGGGCCAGCGCGAGCAGGAAGGGCACGAATGCCGCCCGGTACAGGCGCCCGTTGAGCATGGCCCTAGACCATAACCCGCCGGCCGGCCGGCCGCGTGCAAGCAAAACTGCGCAAACTCCGCGGACGGCCGGGCGCGACGCGCGAGCTGATCGACCGGTCCGGTCAGATATCGTGCAAGCGCGTGCTGCAGCCAGTCGCCGTCGCCAACAAGACGCTCGCCGACTACACGCACATCTGCGGCCGCGAGCTGATCGAGGAGATCCACGAGCTGGCGGAGCCGCTGCAGGGCAAGCGCGTGGTGCACATCTCGGCGACCGCGTTCGGCGGCGGCGTGTCGGAGATCCTGTACACGCTGGTGCCGCTGATGCGCGACGTGGGCCTCGACTGCCGGTGGGAGGTGATCTACGGGCGCGAAGAGTTCTTCAATGCGACCAAGCTCATGCACAACGCGTTGCAGGGCGCCCCGCAGGATCTCGACAGCGAGCAGTGGGCGACGTGGCTGCGCTACAACGAGATCAACGCGCGCGAGATGACCGGCGGCTGGGACGTGTGCCTGGTGCACGACCCGCAGCCGGCTGCGCTGTGCAGGCTGGTGCCGGAGAAGGCCAGGGGCTGGGTGTGGCGCTGCCACATCGACCTGTCGACCCCCAATCCCGGCACGATCGCCCAGCTGCTGCCCTACATCGAAGATTATCCGCAGTCGCTGTTTCACATGCGCGAGTACGTGCCGGCGGGCCTGAACGGGGGGGTGAACGTGGTGCCGCCGGCGATCGACCCGTTGACGCCCAAGAACATGGCGCTCTCGCCGGAGGACGGCGCGTTCGTGTGCGGGCAGTTCGGGGTGGACGTCGACCGTCCGCTGATCTGCCAGGTCTCGCGCTTCGACCCGTGGAAGGATCCGCTGGGCGTGATCGACGCCTACCGCCTCCTCAAGGAGGAGATGCCCGAGGTGCAGCTCGCGCTGGTGGGCTCGATGGCCAGCGACGACCCCGAGGGCTGGGACTTCTTCAACTCGACGATCGCCCACGCGGACGGCGATCCCGACATACACATCCTCAACAACTTCAACAACGTCGGCGCGATCGAGGTCAACGCCTTCCAGTCGCACTCCGACGTGCTGATCCAGAAGTCCACGCGCGAGGGCTTCGGACTGACCGTGTCGGAGGCGATCTGGAAGGCGCGCCCGTTCGTGGGCGGCAACGTCGGCGGGATCCCGCTGCAGATCGAGGATGGCGTGACCGGCTATCTGGTCTCCAGCGTCGAGCAGTGCGCTGGGCGCACGATCGAGTTCCTGCGCGACCCCGAGCTCGGGCGCAGGCTGGGCAGGCGCGGCAAGGAGCACGTGCGCCGGCATTTCCTCATGCCGCGATATCTGCGTGATTATCTAAATATTTTTAATAAATTGAACGTGATGTGAGCGCGACGAGTTCGCCATCGGGGAGTCGGTCATGAGCGCGCAGCCGGCGCAGCGCTCTCCGCTCGTGCTGGTGAGCAACCGCGGGCCGGTGACCTTCCAGGCCGGCGGCGAGGTGCAGCGCGGCTCGGGCGGGCTGGTGACGGCGCTGACGGGCCTGGCCTCGCACCGCGAAGCGATCTGGATCGCCTCGGCGATGAACGAGCACGACGTGGCCGTCTCCCACGAGCACGACGGGCGCGCCTTCCCGGTGCGCTCCCCCGCCGGGGGGGAGTACAGGGTGCGCCTGGTGGCGAGCGACCCGGACGCGTACGACCGCTTCTACAACGTGTTCGCCAACCCGATGCTGTGGTTCATCCAGCACTACCTGTGGGATCTGTCGAACGCGCCGGACATCCGCCGCGAGGAGATCGAGGCGTTCGAGTTCGGCTACAACGTGGTCAACGAGGACCTCGCGCGCGCGGTCGTCGAGCAGCTGCACGGCGTGGAGGAGCCGGTGGTGATGGTCCACGACTACCACCTGTACACGCTCCCCGACCTCGTGCGCCGCGCGCGCCCCGACGTGTTCCTGCATCACTTCATCCACATCCCGTGGACGCAGCCCGACGCGTGGCGGGTGCTGCCGGCGCACATCCGCGAGGAGATCTACACGGGCCTGCTGGCGAACGACATCATCGGCTTCCACACGCGCTCCTACCGGCACAACTTCCTGCAGTGCTGCCGCGATCTGATGGAGCTGGAGGTCGACTTCGAGCACGGCATCGTGAGGCACGGGGGTCGTGAGGTGTGGGTGCGCGCCTACCCGCTGCCGATCGACCACCGCGCGACCTGCGAGATCGCTCAGAGCGCGCGGGTGCGCGAGTTCGAGCGGGAGCTGCTGCTCCGCCGCCGCGACTTCCTGATCCTGCGCGTCGATCGCGCGGACCTGTCGAAGAACGTGCTGCGCGGGTTCTCCGCCTTCGACCTGTTCCTGGACGAGCACCCCGAGTTCACCGAGCGCGTGACGTTCATGGCCCAGCTGATGCCCTCGCGTACGGACGTGCCGCAGTACGCGGAGTACCTGGAGCGGATCGAGGCGCTCGTGGC
>JASHYF010000356.1 GCA_030043235.1 Solirubrobacteraceae bacterium
GGCGAGCTTCTCCGGCGGCGGCGAGTGTGTCCGGCGGCGGCGAGTATCTCTTCTTTCAAAGTCTGTATGACTATGGATATACGGACCTTGCCGGAGGAACAACTTTGACGGAGACCTCCTACCGCCTGATGGGGGTGCTCAACGTCACGCCCGACTCGTTCTCCGACGGGGGACGCTTCGTGAACGCCGACAGCGCCGCCGCGCATGCGCGCACGCTGGTCGACGAAGGCGCAGACATCGTGGACGTCGGTGGCGAGTCCACTCGGCCCGGGGCCGAGCCGGTGCGGGCAGAGGAGGAGCTGCGCAGGGTGCTGCCGGTGTTCGAACGGTTGGCCCACGAGCAGTTGGTCGCCGCAACCCAGCTATCCATCGACACGTGCAAGGCCGCCGTCGCGCGCGCGGCGCTCGACGCGGGCGCCACGCTGGTCAACGACATCAGCGCTCTTCGCTTCGACCCGCAGATGGTCGGGCTGGTCGCCGGCAGCGGGGCTCATTGTTGCCTCGTGCACATGCTCGGCGAGCCGCGAACCATGCAGTCGGACCCGCGCTATGAGAACGTCGTCGACGACGTCAAGGCGTTTCTCGAAGAGCGACTGGACTTCGCCGTGCGCGAGGGCGTGAGCGAGGAGCGCGTCATGCTCGACCCGGGCATCGGCTTCGGCAAGACGCTCGCGAACAACCTCGAGCTGCTCTCGCGGCTGGACGAGCTGGCGGCGCTCGGCCGGCCGCTCGTGGTGGGCACCTCGCGCAAGAGCTTCATCGCGCGTCTCAGCGCAGACGCCGCCGGCGAGGCCGAGCCGGTGGACGTGCCGCGGCGCCTGCCCGGCACGATCGCCACCAACGTGCTCGCGCTCGAGCGCGGCGCCAGCGTGTTTCGCGTGCACGAGGTCGCCCCCGTGCGTGCAGCCCTGGCCGTCGCGGCTGCTACGTTGGGCGGGCGATGGACGGCGAGGGGGACGACGCAGACGAGCTAGACGACGACGGCGGCGAGCTGGGGGACGAGCGCGACCAGAACGCCGAGTCGGTCACCGTCGAGATCACCGGGCTGTCGCTGTACACGCATCATGGCGTCAGCGACGCCGAGCGCGAGGTCGGCCAGCGCCTCGTCTTCGACCTGCGCCTGGACATCGGCGAAAGCGACGCCACCGTCACCGACTCGCTCGACGACACCGTCGACTACGCAGAGGTCTGCCAGCTCGTCGCGCTGATAGCCCAACAGCGTTCGCATCGCACGCTCGAGCGTCTGTGCAGCACCATCGCCGACCGGCTGCTCGCCGACTACGAGCTCGAGGGCGTGTGGGTGAAGGCCGCCAAGCCCGAGCCGCCGATCGCGCTCAGCGTCGACGAGGTCTCCGTCGAGGTGTGGCGCGAAGCCGAGGAATAGGTGCCGCGCGCGGGAGGCGTGGCCGGCGCGGGAGGCGTGGGCGACACGGAGCGCATCGGGCTGCTCGGGCTCGGCTGCAACCTCGGCGATCGCTGCGCCCGGCTGCAGACCGCCGTCCACGCTCTGCCCGGGATCGGCGTGTCGGTGCTCGCGTCGTCCTCCACCTACGACACCGACCCGGTCGGCGAGGTGCCCGCGCAGCCGGCCTTCCTCAACGCCTGCCTGCGCGTGCGCACCGCGCTCCCGCCGCTAGCGCTGCTGGACGCCGTCAAGGGGCTCGAGTGCGAGCTCGGACGCGAGCCTGGCGGCGCGCGTCACGGCCCGCGCACGATCGACATCGACGTCCTCCTGCTCGGCGAGCTGGAGCTCTCGCACGCGCGCATGCGCCTGCCGCATGCGCAGCTGCTCACGCGGCGGTTCGTGCTCATCCCCGCGCTCGAGCTCGACCTCGGCCTGCGCACGCCCGGCGGTGCGCGCCTAGCCGACGCGCTCGCCGCGCTCCCGCTCGACGAGGGCGTGCGCTGGGCCGGGCCGCCGCTGCAGCTGCCGTAAGCGTCACGCGGCGAGCGTTTCGTCGCCGCGCCAGCTGGCCAGCGACAGCAGCGTGGCGGCGCTCACGCCGTGTCCCGCCACCACACACAGACGCCCGGCGCGCAGCCACGTCACCACTTTTGCGCCGTCCTCGCTCGTCAGCCAATATGGGGTGCCTTCGCGGCGCACCACCACGCCGCCGCTCACCGTGGGCGCCGGGGTGCCGCCGACGATCGCATAGCCGATCCGGTTCTTGCGATCCGCGTAGAAGACCGTCGTCACGCTGCGCTTGCCCATGCGGTCGACGCGCATGCCCGTCGCACGGAAGCCGAAGCTCCGTGCCCAATACGGAAACGACACGCCGTCCACGGACGCCATCAGCGCGGTGCCGTCTCGAGGATCCTCCGCCGGCGCGGGCATCGTCGCCGGACGCAGCGTCAGCGCCACCGTCCTCGCCAGCGTCAGCGACGAGGTGCCGCTGCGCCCCGACAGGCTCAGCACGAGCACCGCAGCCACCACCACCGCGGCGAGCGCCGGGGCGCTCGCCAACAAGCCCCAGCGGATCGCCGCGCGCCGGCGGCGCTGGCTGCGAGCGCGGTCGGCCACGAGCGCCTCCACGCGGTCGTGCAGCTCCTGCGGGGCGCGCACGTCGATCGAGCGCACCATGTCGGTCAGCTCGGATTCCGTGCGGGGAGGTCGATCGCTCATGACGTTCCTTCACCTACAGAGACTCCACTGGCGCCAGCGCCTTCCCCCGGCGCGCCCGCGACTCGCGCAGCTTGGGAGAGCGTGCCGCCCCCGTCCGCAGCCGCTGCCGGGTGCTCGGGTGTCGCCACCAGGCGCTCGGCCACCTGCTTGCGCGCGCGAAACAGGCGCGTGGTCAGCGTCGCCTCGCGCACGCGCAGCGCGCGCGCCGCCTCCCGGTAGGAGAGGCCCAGCACGTCCACCGCCACCAGCGTCAGGCGAAAGCTGTCCGGCAGCGCGGCGATCGTCGCATAGATCTCCTGGACCTCCAACGCCTGCTCCGGCCGGCTCGTCGGCCTCGGGTCGGCCGTCACCACGTCCTCCAGCGTCGCCCACGTCACCGGCCTGCGCGAGGCCGTGCGCAGATTCGTCAGAAACGTGTTGCGCAGCACGCGCATCAGGTAGTACAGCTCGTCGTCCCCGCGCAGCACGCGGGGACGCGAAAGCACGCGCGCAAACGTCTCCTGCACGAGGTCCTCCGCATCCTCCCGCGACCCGCACAGCGCCCACGCCGCGCGGTACAGGCGGTCCACGTGCTTTGTCAACGAGTGCGGATCCAGGGTGCGCATGACGACGCGCGGCGGCCAGCGGCGCCCATGCCGCCACCCGCCTGCACGTGCGACTGTAGCGCCCCGCGGGGAACGCTCGGACGAGAAGCGTCGCGGGACCGGACGGGAAGGATCCGCGCGCGCGGGAGTCTGTTCGCGGTAACGGCCTCGCAGCGGCAGTCCACCGCCCGGCGACGGTCGCGTCGATCATCCGGCATGCGGCATGAGGAGGGTTGTTCTCTGTGAGACTGCGTTGGCTTTTGCTTTTCCCGGCGGCTGCTCTGCCGGGAGCCGCCCTAGCGGTGTTGCCCGCCCTCGGGTCCTCGCCCTCCGGAGCAACGCTCGAAGTGAACGAAAACTGCAACGGCTACATCGACTGGCCGTGCTGGACATCGCCGGGAGCCAAACCCGAATACGCGTCACTCACCACGATCGCCAGCGGCGGTGTCATCACGTTCGCCGATCACAGCGTCGCCACCAACGTCGCGTGGACGGGCACCGCGCCCACCTGCTCCCCGAGCGTGCCGGTCAGCCCCGCGCCGGCAAAGACCGGCTGGGAAGGCACGTGCACGTTCGAAGCGCCCGGCACCTACAAGTTCGAAAGCTCCAGCCTGTACGCCACCTACACGAAATACGAGGTCGTCGTGAGCGAGACCGGCACGAGCGGCACCACCTCCACCTCCACCGGCACCGGCACGACGGGCACGGGCGCCGGCACGACCGGGACCGGCACGACCGGCAAGGGCACCACAACTGGAGGGGACTCGTCAAGCTCCTCCAGCTCCAACCCGTCCACGCCCGGCTCCGGCTCCCAAACGCCGACCGGCGGCGGCTCCTCGGGGTCGCTTCGCGACAGCGGTCCCGTAGGCTCGCTGTTCGCCGGCGGCGCCTCCGGCTGCAAGCTCGCCGCCACACAGCATGGCCAATCGGTGCGCGGCTCGGTGGACGTCTCACAGGCCGCTGCCGGCGGTCGCCTGGAAGTGCAGCTGCTGGCCACGCGCGCCTCGCTGGCGAGCGCCGGCCACTCCGCGCGCGCGCAGGTCGGCCGTCTCGTGCGCTCAGCGCTGCGCGCCGGCACTCACACCTTCGTCGTGCCACTGAACGACAAGGCCACGCGTGCGCTGCACGGCCACGGTCATCTCGCGGTGACCGTCAAAGTCGTGATCACCTCCCCGCGTGGCGCCGCAGCAACGGTCACGCGCAGCGTCGTCCTGCGCGCCTGAGCTCCTCGGGAGTCCGCTCGCGCACGGAGCGCTCCTCAGGAGCACGGCTCGCGCACCGTGCGATGAGCATAATGGCGCCCCATGCTGCTGGTCGTCGACGTCGGCAACACGCAAACGCACTTCGGCGCCTTCCAGGATGAGGAGCTGCTGGAGCACTGGCGCTTCGCCACCGTGCGCCAGTCCACCGCCGACCAGCTCGGCGCCGCGCTGCGCAACCTGCTCGCCTTGCGCGGCTACTCATTCGAGGACCTGCACGCGTCCATCGTCTCCTCCACGGTGCCCCAGCTCGAGCCCGAGTGGACGGCCATGTCCGAGCGCTATCTCGGCCACCGCATGCTCGCCGTCGGTCCGGGCACCAAGACCGGCATGGCAATCCGCTATGACAACCCGCGCGAGATCGGGGCCGATCGCCTCGTCAACGCCGTCGCCATCCGCGAGCGCTTCGGCGGTCCCGCCGTTTGCGTGGACTTCGGCACGGCCACCACCTTCGACGTCGTCTCGCGCGATCGCGAGTACGTCGGCGGGGCGCTCATGACCGGCATCGAGATCTCGCTCGAAGCCCTCTCCGAACGCGGGGCGCGATTGCCCAAGGTGGACCTCGCCCCACCACGCAGCGTGATCGGCAAGAACACCATCGACGCCATCCGCTCGGGGGTCGTGTTCGGATACGCCGGCGCCATCGACGCCATCCTGCGCCGCCTCTACGCCGAGCTCGGCCAGCGCGCTGACGTGATCGCCACCGGCGGCCTGTCGGGGCTGGTCGTTCCCTTCACCGAGGAGATCGACGAGATCGACGACCTGCTCACGCTCACCGGGCTGCGCCTGCTGTACGAGCGCAATCGGTGACATCCAGCACGGCCCGTAGCCCGCATGGATGGTCAGCGCGCGAACCCTCCCGGCGCCGGCAGGCGCCCCCTTAAACTCAAACGTCAGCTCATGTCCTCAACCGCGCGATTGGACGAAAGCTGGTCCCTCGGCTCGCTGCGCGTGCCCAACCGCGTGATCCTCGCGCCGCTCGCCGGCATCGGCAACTGGTTCGTGCGCCTGCAGGCCAAGCGCTTCGGGGCGGGCATGGCCGTGTCGGAGATGGTCTCCTCCCACGCCGTCCACTACCGCAACGAGAAGACGTGCAACGAGATGCTGCGCATCGACCCGCGGGAGCGCGCGGGGGGGCCGGTCGCCATCCAGCTGTTCGGCGAGGACCCCCACATCATGCGCTCCGCCGCCGCCCATGTGGCCACCGCCGGCGTGGACGCCATCGACATCAACATGGGCTGCCCCGTCCCCAAGGTGCGCAACACCGGCGCCGGCGCCGCGCTGCTCGACCACCCCGACCTCGCCGTGCAGGTCGCCCGCGCCGCCGTCGAGGGCGCGCGCGAAGGAAGCGAACGCGCGGCGCGCGGGATTGGGGCAGGTGTGACTGGCGTGGGTGGGGGCGGGGCAGGTGTGATTGGGGTGGGTGGGGTTGGGGTGGGTGGGATTCCCATCACCTGCAAGCTCCGCTCCGGCCTGCGCCCCGGCGAGGACAGCGGCTTCGAGCTCGCCCACCGCCTCGTCGCCGAGGCTGGCGTGGCCGCCATCGGCTTTCACCCCCGCTCTGCCGCCGTCCATCACAAGGGCGTCCCCGACTACCAGCTCGCTACGCGCCTGGTCGAGTCGCTGCCTGCCCCGGTGATCCTCACCGGCGGCATGGACGACGCCCGCGGCGCACGCGAGGCGTTCGCCGCCACCGGCGCCGCCGCCGTCATGCTCGCTCGCGGGGCGCTCGGCAACCCGTGGCTGTTCTCAGAGCTGCTCGACGGCCGCGAGGCGAGGCCCAGCCGCCAGGACGTGCTCGACGAGCTGAGCTGGACGATCGAGCGCGCCGTCGAGCACCTCGGCGAGCAGCGCGCCACGCGCTACCTGCGCAAGTTCTATCCCTGGTACGTGCCGCGCCTGCAGCTCGACGGGACCATCGCGCGCGAGCTGCAGGAGTCGCTGCAAAGCGTCCCCACGCTCGCGCACGTCCGCGAGCTGCTCGAGCCAGTGCGCCTGTCCACCAGTGAGCGCACTCGTTTCTCCGGCGCGAAACCCGCGCACAGCTCGTCCGGCGAGCCCGCGCGCCCGTCCTCCGCGCTTGCTCGGTGAGCCCTGGGCGAGGGCGTCTCGCACCTCGCTATACTGCTGCGCTCGCCGACGCCTCCGGCCGGCGACGTCCCCGCTCGCAGCGGGGTTTTGTGTGTCTGTGAACCGGAGCATCCACCGCCATCGAGGGGCACATGCCGAAAGCCGTAATCCGCACATGCCGAAGGACGTAATCCTCACCCCAGAAGGCCTGCAAAAGCTGAAGGACGAGCTCGAGGCGCTCTCCACCGAGAAGCGCCGCGAGGTGGCCGAGCGCATCAAGGAGGCGCGCGAGTTCGGAGACATCTCCGAGAACTCCGAGTACGACGACGCCAAGAACGAGCAGGCCATGGTCGAGAGCCGCATCGCCCAGCTGCAGGAGAAGCTGCGCATGGCCACCGTCATCCAGGCCAAAGACCTCTCCACCGACGTCGTGCAGGTCGGCTCCGTGGTGCACGTCAAGGACGAAAAGACCGGCAAGTCGGTCAAGTACACGATCGTCGGCTCCGCCGAGGCCAAGCCGGACGAGCACAAGCTCTCCAACGAGTCGCCCGTCGGGCGCGCTCTGCTCGGGCGCAAACGCAACGAGACCGTCGCCGTGAAGGTCCCCCGCGGTCCCGCCCGCAAGCTCAAGATCACCAAGATCGACGTCGGCCTCGACTAGGCTCGCCGCCATGAGCGGAAGGGAGGACGAGCCCCATCCACCGTCCATCAGGCACGGTCTGGACGAGCTCATCGCCGAGCGCCGCGCCAAGCGCGAACGCCTGCGTGAGACAGACAAGACGGCGTTCCCTTACGCCTTTCCCGGATCCACGCCGATCGATGAGCTCCTCGCGGAGTACACCCATCTACAGGTCGGCGAGGAAACGACGGAACCGCAACATCGCGTCGCCGGGCGCATCGTCGCCAGGCGCGGCGCAGGCAAGGCGGCGTTCTTCGACCTGGTGGACCGCACCGGCAAGATCCAGCTTCACGCGCGTGTGGACGTGCTCGGCCGAAAGGACTTCGACGAGCTGCTGTCGCTCGACCTTGGTGACCTGGTAGGCGTTTTCGGCGTCATGCTGCGCAGCCGCCATGGCGAGCTCAGCCTGCGCATCGACGACTTCCAGGTCCTCGCCAAGGCGCTGCGCCCGCCGCCCGACAAGCACCACGGCCTCACCGACGTGGAGACCCGCTACCGCCGGCGCGAGCTCGACCTGATCGCCAACGAGGACACCCGGCGGGTGTTCGCGCAGCGTGCGCGCATCGTCGCCGCCGTTCGCGCCTATCTCGACGCGCACGGCTTCATCGAGGTGGAGACGCCCATCCTGCAGGCTCTCTACGGGGGCGCCATGGCACGCCCGTTCACCACCCGCCACAATGCGCTCGAGCGCGACCTGTACATGCGCATCGCCACCGAGCTCTACCTCAAGCGGCTGATCGTCGGCGGGCTAGAGCGGGTGTACGAGCTCGGCAAGGACTTCCGCAACGAGGGCCTCTCCCACAAGCACAACCCCGAGTTCACCATGGTCGAGTGGTACGAGGCGTACGCCGACTACAACGACGAGGCCGCCCGCCTCGAGGAGGTGGTCGCCGCCGCCGCCCGCTCCGTCGACTACGCCGGTGAGCTCGACTTCTCCGCTCCCTGGCGGCGCGTCACGTTCTCCGAGGCGATCGCCCAGCGCACCGGCATCGACGTGCTCGACCACCGCGACGCCGAGGAGCTCAGGGCGGCGATCGCCAAGCTGGACCTCGACGTCCACATCAACGGCGACACGTGGTTCCAGCTCGCCGACGACATGCTCGGCAAGCTCGTCGAGCCCACCCTCCAGCAGCCCACCTTTGTGCTCGACTACCCCGTCGAGCTCTCCCCTCTTGCCCGCGCCCACCGCTCCCAGGAGGGCCTCGTGGAGCGCTGGGAGGCGTTCGCCGGCGGCATGGAGATCGCCAACGCCTTCTCCGAGCTCATCGACCCCGACGTCCAGCGCGAGCGGTTCGCCGCCCAGGAGCGTCTCTCCGCACTCGGGGAGGAGGAGTTCCAGCCATACGACGACACGTTCGTGCAGGCCCTCGAGCAGGGCATGCCGCCCTCCGGAGGCGTCGGGCTGGGGATCGACCGCCTGGTGATGGTCCTAACCGGGCGCGACTCCATCCGCGAGGTTGTCTTGTTCCCCGCAATGCGCGGGTAAACCGATCAAGCAGCCTACAGCCCGTGCCGATGACCCCGATGGGGCAGGGTGGCCGGTTGGTAGACTGCTCCGCAAGGCGTCGTAAGGGCCCCAACGGCACTTGGGGGACCTCCAGGCAGGAAGGAAGCACACCATGTTCGAGCGATTCACAGAACGGGCGCGACAGGTGGTCGTTCTCGCGCAGGAGGAGGCGCGGACGCTCAAGCACAACTACATCGGCACCGAGCACATCCTGCTCGGCCTGCTCCGCGAGGAGGAGGGCCTGGCCGCCCGCGTGCTCGAGAGCCTCGACATCACCGTCGAGCGCGTGCGCGCACAGGTCGTGCGCATCGTCGGCTCCGGCGAGGAGGTCACCTCCGGGCAGATCCCGTTCACGCCGCGCGCCAAGAAGGTGCTCGAGCTCGCGCTGCGCGAGGCGCTGTCGCTCGGCCACAACTACATCGGCACCGAGCACATCCTGCTCGGCCTCGTGCGTGAGAACGAGGGCGTCGCCGCGCGCATCCTGCTGGACTTCGACGCAGACTCCGAGAAGATCCGCAACGAGGTCATCCGCATGCTCTCCGGCCCAGGCGGGCGCCGGCAGGGACAGGGCGCGGGCGCGGGCGCCGCCGCCGGCGCCGGCGCCGGCGGCGAGAGCAAGAAGTCGTCCAAGCTGCTCGACCAGTTCGGGCGCAACCTCACCAAGCTCGCCTCCGAAGGCAAGCTCGACCCGTGCGTCGGGCGCGAGACCGAGATCGAGCGGATCATGCAGATCCTCTCGCGGCGCACCAAGAACAACCCGGTGCTCGTCGGCGAGCCCGGCGTCGGCAAGACCGCCGTCGTCGAGGGGCTCGCGCAGCGCATCACCAGCTCCGAGGTGCCCGAGCTGCTCAAGAACAAGCAGATCTACACGCTCGACCTCGCCGCCCTGGTCGCCGGCTCCAAGTACCGCGGCGAGTTCGAGGAGCGTCTCAAGAAGGTCATGAAGGAGATCACCCAGCGCGGCGACATCATCCTGTTCATCGACGAGCTGCACAACCTCGTCGGCGCCGGCGCCGCCGAGGGCGCGATCGACGCCGCCTCGATCCTCAAGCCCGCGCTCGCGCGCGGCGAGCTGCAGACGATCGGCGCGACCACGCTCGACGAGTACCGCAAGTACCTCGAGCGCGACTCCGCGCTCGAGCGCCGCTTCCAGCAGATCCGGGTCGACGAGCCCACGATCGACCAGACCGTCGAAATCCTCACCGGCCTGCGCGATCGCTACGAGCAGCACCACAAGGTGCAGATCACCGACGAGGCGCTGCGCGCCGCCGGCGAACTGGCCAGCCGCTACATCTCCGACCGCTTCCTGCCGGACAAGGCGATCGATCTGATCGACGAGGCCGCCTCGCGCATGCGCATCAAGTCGATGACCTCGCCTCCCGCCAACAAAGAGCTCGAGGGCGAAGTCGAGTCCACGCGCCGCGAGAAGGAGGCCGCGATCGAGGCCCAGGAGTTCGAGAAGGCCGCCGCTCTGCGCGATCAGGAGCGCAAGCTGACCAACCGCAAACGCGAGCTCGAGGAAGAGTGGGAAGCCGGCGAGTCCGGCGAGCGCCCGTCGATCGGCGAG
>JASHYF010000357.1 GCA_030043235.1 Solirubrobacteraceae bacterium
AACACGCCGAGGCCGCCGGCGGCGCCCCAGATCAGCACGTTCTGCCCGGCCTGCAGCTTGCAGCGCGTGATCAGCATGCGGTAGGCGGTGAAGTACACGAGGCCGTAGGAGGCGGCCTCCTCCCACGTGAGCGCGTGCGGCTTGGGCAGCAGCTGCTGGGCCTGCACCTTCGTGAACTGCGCGAAGGAGCCCCACGTCGTCTCATAGCCCCAGATCGTCTGGGAGGGGGCGGCCATCGGGTCCAGGCCGTGCACCTCGGGGTCCTCGTAGGAGGCCTGGTTGCAGTGCACCACGACCTCGTCGCCCGGCTTCCAGCGCGTCACGCCCGCGCCCACCTTCCACACGACCCCAGACGCGTCCGAGCCGCCGATGTGGTGGCCGAACTGCGGGTGATCGCCGTAGCGCATCACCGACACCGGCTTGCCGAGGGCGGCCCACACGTTGTTGTAGTTCACGCCCGCGGCCATCACGCGCACGATCACCTCGAACGCGCCCGGCTCGGGGACCTCTATCTCCTCGATCTGGAAGGCGTCCTTGGGTTCGCCGTAGCGCTCCTCGCGGATCACCCACGCGGCCATCGTCTTGGGCAGCTCGCCCGGCTCTGCGTCTACGGCTGAGACTTGCTGGAGATCGATCGCCACGTGTCGGGATACCTCGTCGGTCGGGGTACGGGAGCGCCAATCCTACCGGGTGGCGTGCTCGCGCTTCCGGGAAGCCCCTTTCCTCCCGCCAGCCGCTCGTTCGCTACGGTGAGCGCGTGATCGACGAGACGACCATCGACGAGGCAGCACGACGGCTATCCGATGCGTGCCCTCCGGGCACGCGCGTCATCCTCTTCGGCTCGCACGCCAAGGGCAAGGCCGGCAAGCACAGCGACCTCGACTTCCTAGTGATCGAGCCGGAGGTCGAGAATGCGACCGAGGAGTCCGTGAGGCTACGGAGGACCTTGCGCGGCCTGCTGCTCGCAGCCGACGTGATCGTCGCGAGCGAGCAGAGGGTTCGCGACTGGCGCGACGTCAAAGGGAGCTTGATCCATGCGGCTCTCGCCGAGGGCCGAGAGCTGGCCGCCTGATGGCGACCGGCCACGACCTGGCAGAGCAGCTGCTGCGCAGGGCGGTCGACGATGAGGCAGCGGCGCGAGCGATGCTGCCGCTTGAAGCCGTCACCGACGCGATCGTCGGCTTCCACGCCTTATGTTGACATCAACATAATGCGTGTTATGCGAACTTCTGGATTATGTTGATATCGGCTGTGGTGTGGCTCTGGGGGTGGTGATTGTGGCTTGGGGGTCGGCATAATCAGAGCGCTTCGAGGAAGGCGAGCAGGGTGTCGGGTGGCTTGTATCGGCCGGGCTTGCCGTTGATCGGGGTGGTCCTGGCGAGTGCCTTTTCCTTGATGGCGAGATCGGCGTGCAGATAGATCTGGGTGGTCTCGGCTTGCTCGTGGCCGAGCCAGAGCGCGATGACGGTGGTGTCCACGCCGGCGTGTAGCAGTCGCATCGCGGCGGTGTGGCGCAGGATGTGCGGGGTGACCTTCTTGCTGCGCAGTGACGGGCAGCGCTCGGCGGTGTGGGCTGCGTGCTTCGCCAGACGGCGCTCGAGTGCGTGGCGTGTCAGCCGTCGGCCGGTGCTGGTGGGGAACAGCGGCTCGGTCTCTTGGCCGGCGCGCTCTGCGAGCCAGGCCCCCAGCACAGCAGCCGTCTCGCTGGCGAGCGGCGTGATCCTTTGCTTGCGTCCCTTGCCCGTGGTGCTGACGTGCGCGCCGGTACCGAGGTGAACATCGCCGCGGGTGAGGGCTGTGAGCTCTGATGCGCGTAGCCCGGTTTGGGCGGCGAGCATCATCATCGCGTGGTCACGCCGGCCGGTCCAGGTGGATCGGTCCGGGGCGTCGATGAGCGCGTTGATCTCGGGCTCGGTGAGGAACGTGACGAGCGCTCGCTCGTTGTGCTTGGTCGGGATCGCAAGGACCCGTTCGATGACTGCGGCGTGCTCTGGGTGTCTGAGCGCGGCGTAGCGGTAGAGGGAGCGGATCGCAGCCAGCCGTGCGTTGCGGGTGCGGGGGCCGCATCCCCGGTCGTGTTCGAGGTGGTCAAGGAACGCGCCTATCAGCGGCGCGTCCAGCTCATCGATGTGGAGCCTGGATGGCTGCTTGCCGGTGCGCTCAGCGGCGAAGGCCAGGAGCAGCCTGATCGTGTCGCGGTAGGCAGCGATCGTGTGTGGGCTGGCGTTGCGCTGACGCACGAGCCGGTCGGTGAAGAACGCTTGCAGGGTGGGGGCGAGCGTGCTCATCGCTGGTCTCCTTGCTGCAGGTGGCGCTCCAACCGCTCCCCGGCGAGCGCCATCAGCTCGGGAGCTGCTTGCAAGTACCAGTAGGTGTTGGCGGGATCGACGTGACCCATGTATGTGGAGAGCAGCGCCAGCCTGTGCCCCGCGTCGGTGCCTGCCTGGTAGGCGTCGAGGATCGTGTTGACCGCGAAGCTGTGGCGCAGAGCATGCAGACAGGGGCGACACGCAGCCGAGCGGGGTTTGATTCCAGCGCGGCGGAGCAGCTTTTGGAAGGTTCCCTGCGCGGTGTGGGTCCCCAGACGAGCGCCTCTGACGGAGACGAACACGGCCTTTGTGCTCGCCGTGGACCGCGGCCGGTCCCTCCGGTTCAGGTAGCGCGCGAGCGCTTCGGTGGTGCTCTCGTGGAGCGGCAGCAGCCGGGACTTGCCGAACTTCGCGCCTGCGATCAGCAGTGTGCCGGCAGTGGCGTCGAAGTTCTCGCGGTCCAGGCCGCTCGCCTCTCCGATACGCATCCCGGTGGCCGCCAGCAGGCCGATCAGCGTCCTGTAGGTCGCGGCAGCGTGCGTCGTGCGAAGCGTCCCGGCGGCGTTCATCAACGCCGTGATCTGCTCGTCGGTGTAGAGGTAGGGCGTGCCACGGTGCGGCGGGTCGGGCAGCAGCCCGGCCGCCGGCACCTCGTGCGCGGGGTCGATGCTGTGCAGGTAGGCCGCGAAGCCGCGCACTGCCCCCAGTCGTAGTGCGCGCCACGCATCGCCGCCATTGGCAAGCGTCGCCCACGTGAGCGCGTGCTCGGTCGTGACCCTCACCTGCCCCTGCTCGTGCAAGTAGGTGAGGAATTGGCAGAGCAGCTTCTCTGTGCGCGCGAGCTTGAAGCCGAGCGCGCGGCGCACCGCCAGATAGTCGTTCAACGCCTCGCGCAGCAGCGGATTCACGATGCACCCCCTGGCCAGGAGCGTGCGATCGTTCGCAAAGCCTGGAGATCAACCTTCGCGTAGATCGCGGTCGTGAGCATGCTGCGGTGGCGCAGAACCTGGCCGACCTCGACCAGCGAGGAGCCGGCCCGCAGCAGATCACTCGCGACGGTGTGACGTAGCCGGTGAGCGTAGATCACACCGAGCCCCGCCCGCCGGGCCGAAGCGGCCACGACCGCGCTCACGCCATCGCCCGTGAGTGCTCGGTGAGGAGCCTTCACCCAAACGAAGACCGTCCGTCCCGTGGTGGTCTTCGGGCGCCCCTCGCGCAGATAAGCCGTGATCGCCTCGCCGACGTCACAGGGCAGCGGCAGTCGCTCGTGGCGATCACCCTTGCCACGCACGACGATCTCGCCCGCCCGCCAGTCGATGTCCTCCAGCTCAAGCCTCGCGACCTCACCCGCGCGCAACCCCAGCCGCGCGAGCAGCATCAGCATCGCCAGGTCACGACGACCAACCACACTCGCACGGTCACAACTCCCCAGCAGACCAGCGACTTCTGCGGGCGAGAGGCCCTTCGGCAAGCCGGAAAGCCGCCAGCTCGCGACCGACGGCACCGCGTCCGCCAACGGCCGGTCGATCATGCCCTCCAGATAAAGGAAGCCGAGCAGCGAGCGCAGCGCCCTCACCGTCAGCTTCGCCGAGCCCTGCGACTGCGAAGGACAACGCGCGACCACGAACGCCACCACATCCCCCGCCCGCAGACACTCAAGGCCAGGACCGACATCCTCCGAACAAACCCTGCCCTCAAGAAACAGCCGGGCGGCACGGACATAGCCGCGGATGGTCGACGCGCCCACACCCCGCTCAACCACCAAGTACCGCCGGTAGCGATAGAGCAGCCTCTCCGCCACCCCCTCCGATGCCGCGAACGGCTCAAGCAGCCCAGACACCCGGACCCGCGCTGGATCATCCATCAACGACTCCCCTTCCTCGAATGGCAAAGAAGAGAAGACTCGCCGACCTCAGACCCCCAAGATTATGCCGACCCCCAAGCCACAATCACCACCCCCAGAGCCACACCACAGCCGATATCAACATAATCCAGAAGTTCGCATAACACGCCCAGCAGGCGGTCGAGAAGTCGCTCAAGGCTGTGCTCGCCGCGCGGAACGTCGAGTTTCCGTTCATCCACGACATCGAGGGCCTGGCAGATCTTTGCGAGGAAGCCGGAGCCAGCCTGCCGGATGAGCTCAATGGGGTAGATCGGCTGACGCCCTACGCGGCTGGTCTGCGGTACGACGACGACCAGCCGAGCATCGTCGCACGCCAGACAGCATTGAACTGGGCTACGGCGGCCGTGGCATGGGCGAGGAGCCAGATACAGGGCGAAGGGTCGCCGCCGGTAGAGGACGCGGAGACCTCTGGCTGACGCCAGTTGTTCTGAGGGCCGTTCGTAACCGATCGCGCCGCAAGGTCAAAGACGATGAAGGGAGACCTACGCCGTAAGGTGACTCTCGGCGTTAATCGTCGGTTCTACAGGTAGCCGGCGGCGCGCAGTGCGGGGAGCGTCACCATCAGGGTCCTGGGTGTGGTGCTCAGTGAGCGCAAGCCGAACCGCTCGTAGAATGCGGCGCTGTCAAGAGTCCGGCGACCGAGTGGCCCCGTCGTGCACGGGGATGCGTTCGACCTTCTCGCCCCGCCCGACGACGACTTCGGACACGAGCTCGGGGGGGAACAGGCCGTGCTCGACCACGCCCACCGTCAAGGACAGACGCTCCGCCAGCTCGGCCGGGTCGTCGAAGGGGCCGGTGAAGTCTGCGATCACGCCGCCGTCGGGACTGCGGGGGACGTCGCGCAGGGTCACTGTCTGCAGACGCGCGAGCGTCGCCGCGAGGCCGAACTCCAGCAGCTCGAGCGGCACCGGTGCGCGCAGGCGCTCGACCACCTTGTCGGAGGAGACGATCACCACGAAGCGCTCGGCGGCCGCCACCAAGGCCTTCTCGCGCGTGTGCGCCGCGCCGCCTCCCTTGACCAGCCAGCCCGACGGCGCCACCTGGTCGGCGCCGTCGATGACGATGTCCAGCTGAGCGGGCGCCCCCCGTCCCGCGAACGACTCGACGCGCAGGCCGAGTTTGCGCGCCACCTGTTCGGTGGCGGGCGAGCTCGCCACGCACGAGAGCTCGAGCCTGCGCGCGGCCAGCGCGGGCAACAGCCACGCGACCGTGGAGCCGGTGCCGAGGCCGACGTACATGCCGTCCTGCACCAGTTCCGCGCCTGTGTCCGCAGCCAGCTGCTTCTCGTTCTCGTTGCTGAGCTGCATGCCGCTCAGCGCATTCGGCGGTAGCGGCGGATCAGCGCGTTGGTGGAGGTGTCGTGTTGCAGGTCCGGTTCGGTCGCGGACTCGAGCTCGGGGATGATGCGCTTGGCGAGCACCTTGCCGAGCTCCACGCCCCACTGGTCGAAGGAGTCGATCGCCCACACGACGCCTTGCGTGAACACGCTGTGCTCGTACAGCGCCACGAGCGCGCCGAGCGCGTGCGGCGTGAGCTGCTCGGCGAGGATCACGTTCGTCGGGCGGTTGCCCTCGAACACGCGGTGGGGGACGATCGCCTCGGGCGTGCCCTCCGCGCGCACCTGCTGCTCGGTCTTGCCGAACGCCAGCGCCTCCGCCTGCGCGAACACGTTGCTCATCAGCAGGTCGTGGTGGTCGCGGATCGGGTTCAGGGTCTTGCCGAAGCCGATCAGATCGAGCGGGATCAGCTTGGTGCCCTGGTGGATCAGCTGGTAGAAGCTGTGCTGGCCGTTCGTGCCCGGCTCGCCCCAGTAGACGGCGCCCGTCTGGTAGTCGGCGTGGCGCCCGTCGAGCGTCACGTGCTTGCCGTTGGACTCCATCGTCAGCTGCTGCAGGTAGGCGGGGAAGCGCTTCAGGTACTGGCTGTAGGGCATCACCCCGGCCGTCTGCGCGCCGAAGAAGTCTCCGTACCAGACAGCAAGCAGCCCCATCAGCGCCGGCAGGTTGCGCTCCAGCGGGGCCGTGCGGAAGTGCACGTCCATCTCGTGGAAGCCCGCGAGCATCTCGCGGAAGGCGCCGGGGCCGACAGCGAGCATCGTCGAGAGGCCGATCGCCGAGTCCATCGAGTAGCGCCCGCCCACCCAGTCCCAGAAGCCGAACATGTTCTCCGTGTCGATGCCGAACTTCGAGACCTCCTGCGCGTTCGTGGACACGGCCACGAAGTGCCTGGCGATCGCCGACTCGTCGCCGAGCGCCGCGAGCGCCCATTCGCGCGCGGTCTGCGCGTTGGTCATCGTCTCGAGCGTCGTGAACGTCTTCGAGGAGACGATGAACAGCGTCTCCTCGGCGGCCAACTCGCGCGTGGCCTCGGCGAAGTCGGTGGAGTCGACGTTGGACACGAAGCGAAAGCGCATGTCGCGCCGCGAGTAGTGGCGCAGCGCCTCATACGCCATCACCGGCCCGAGGTCCGAGCCGCCGATGCCGATGTTCACGACGTTGCGCATCGGCTTGCCCGTATGGCCGCGCCACTCGCCCGAGCGGATGCGCTCGGCGAACGCGGACATGCGATCGAGCACGCCGTGCACCTCGGCGACCACGTCCACGCCGTCCACGACCAGCGACTCGCCCTTCGGCATGCGCAGCGCCACGTGCAGCACCGAGCGGTTCTCGGACACGTTGATCCGATCTCCGCGGAACATCGCCGCGGTGCGCTCGCGCAGTCCCGACTCCTCCGCCAGCGCCACCAGCAGGCCGACCGTCTCCTCGCTGACGCGGTTCTTGGAGTAGTCCAGGTACAGGCCGGCGCCCTCCGCCACCAGGCGCTCGCCGCGGTCCGGGTCCTCGGAGAACAGGTCCCGCAGGTGGCGCTCGCCGATCCGCGCGTGGTGCTCCCGAAGCGCCTGCCACGAGGCCCGCTGTCTCAGCGGCGTGGCGCCTGTGCTGCTGCTGCTGCTGCTGCTGCTGGTCGTGCTCATCGACGCTCCTCTGCCATCGGTTGCGCGGCCGCCGGCTTCTCGAGGTGGCCGCCGAACTGCCTGCGCATGGCCGACAGCAGCCGGTCGGCGTAGTCCGCCTCGCCGCGGGAGCTGAAGCGCGCGAACAGCGCGGCGCTGAGCACGTCGGCGGGCACGCCCTCGTCCACCGCGGCGAGCACCGTCCAGCGGCCCTCGCCCGAGTCCGACACGCGCCCCGCGAAGCCCTCGAGCTCCGGCGATTCCACGAGCGCGGCCGCCGTCAGGTCGAGCAGCCACGAGGAGACGACGCTCCCGCGCCGCCACACCTCCGCGACGGACGGCAGGTCGAGCTCGTACTGGTAGTAGCGCGGATCGCGCAGCGGCGCGGTCTCCGCGTCCTGTTCGAGCGCTTCGCGTCCCACGCCCGCGTGGCGCAGCACGTTCAAGCCCTCCGCGTACGCGGCCATGATCCCGTACTCGATGCCGTTGTGGACCATCT
Source organism: Solirubrobacteraceae bacterium (assembly GCA_030043235.1). Classification (GTDB taxonomy): domain Bacteria; phylum Actinomycetota; class Thermoleophilia; order Solirubrobacterales; family Solirubrobacteraceae; genus Palsa-744. The sequence goes on from JASHYF010000357.1 coordinate 7,665, forward strand.
TCACGAAGTGGCCGGCTCCCGCCGGGCCGCAGTGCAGGTAGCCGTGCTCGGCCGGCGAGGGCTCGCCCGTGCGCCCGGGGGTGCGCGGCGCGGTCTCGACGCCGGGGGCGATCGAGCGAAGCAGGGGATCGAGTCGCGCGACCGCTCCTCGCTCGCCGCCGATCATCAGGCAGTAGCCGCGCTCCAGCCCGAAGACGCCGCCGCTCGTGCCGATGTCCACGTAGTGGATCCCGCTCTCCTTCAGGTGCGCCGCGCGGTCGATGTCGTCGCGGTAGTAGCTGTTGCCGCCGTCGATCACCGTGTCGCCGGCCTGCATCAGCCCCGCCAGCTCTTCGACCGTCCGCCCGGTGAGCGCCGCGGGGATCATCACCCACACCGCCCGCGGCGCCTTCAGCTTGTCGACCAGCTCCGCGAGCGACTCGGCTCCCGCCGCGCCCTCGGCTTCCAGTTCGCGCACCGGCCCGGGCGTGTGGTCGAAGACGACGCACTCGTGCCCGTCGCGCATCAGCCGGCGCACGATGTTCGCTCCCATACGCCCCAATCCGATCATTCCCAATTGCATGCGAGGCTCCGTTCGTTCGACGATCCGCCCGACGGTACTACCCGCGGCCCGTCTGCATCCGGCCGGGCGTCGCGATGAGCCTCTCGTGGCGCGCGCGAGCGCGCTCCGCCTGCTGCCGTCGCGCCGTGTCTGTTGGCGCCGTGTCCGTTGGCGCCGTGTCTGTTGGCGCCGTGTCCGTTGGCGGCGCGTGCGAGCGCGCTCGGCGGGTCTCAATACCCGCGCAGCTGCTCACACCAGGGATCCCTTTCCCCTTCCAGTTCGCCGAGGCCGTCGTATAGCGTGGTGAGCTCGACCGCGTCGGCGTAGTTCGGATGGCTAGAGCCCGTGATGTGGCCATTCGGGCGTGAGGTTCCCCGCCTTGAACGCCGCCGCTCCGAGCGTGTGTGGATCCCGGCGCATGAACATCGAGATCACCATCTCGGCCTCGATGCGCAGGCGTTCCTCGAGTGTGCGGCCTACGCCGCGCATGATGCTCTCCTTGTCGCTGCGGATCGCTCCCTGGGGAAGCTCGGCGATCTCTCGCGCGAGTTGCTGCGCGCGCTCCAGCGCACGTCCGCGGCCCACGATCTCATTCACCAGACCGATCCGCTGCGCCTCCTCCACGCCGATGCGGCGTCCCGTGATCACCAGCTCCATTGCCTTGGCGAAGCCGAC
>JASHYF010000036.1 GCA_030043235.1 Solirubrobacteraceae bacterium
CCTCCCCCGCGCCGCGGCCACCGTTCGGCGTCGTCGCGTGCGCCGCGTCGCCGAGCAGCGTCACGCGACCCTCGGTCCAGCGCGGCAGCGGCTCGATGTCGAAGATGTCGGTGCGCCTGATCGACTCCTCGTCGGTCTCCTCGATCATCCGCGGGATCGGCGCGTGGAAACCGCCGAAGCGCTCCAGCAGGTCGGCCTTGCGGCCGTTCGGGGAGTCCGCGGTGCCCTGGGGGGTGACGATCACGCCGAAGAAGTAGCGCCAGCCCCCGCCCACGTCTCCGATCCCGAAGCGATCACCGCGTCCGAGGCTGATCGACATCGTGTTCGCCCGCAGCTCCCCACCGCCCTGGGTCAGGGCGCGCAGATACTGGTAGCCGGCGTAGCGAGGCCTGCTGTCGGGGTCGATCAGGCCGCGCACGCTCGAGTTGATGCCATCGGCGCCCACGAGCGCAGCGCCGCGGACCTCGCGGCCGTCGGCCATGCGCAGGGTCACGCCGTCTGCGTCCTGCTCGAATCCGACGAGGTGCGAGTCGACCTCGACGAACTCGTCGCCGAGCGCATCGCTCAGCGCCTTCAACAGATCCGGGCGGCGCACGACGACCGCGGTGGGGGCGCCATTCTTGCTCGCCAGCTGGGCGACGGGCAGGCTGACAAGCGTCCTGCCGCGCCAGGAGCGGAACTCCTGGGCCTCGATCTCGGCCCCGAGCTCGCGGACGGTCTCGCTGACGCCGAGCTCGCGCAGCGCGAGCATCCCGTTCAGCCAGACCTGGATGCCGGTGCCCAGTTCGGCGACCGCCGCTTCGCGCTCGAAGACCGCCGTCGGGACTCCCGCCCGCTTGAGGGCAAGCGCCGCGCTCAACCCCCCTATGCCGGCGCCGGCGATCATCACCTTCTCAGTGTCTGCCACGAAGGCCCTCCCATTCGATCGGGGATCCACCTCGAGCCCGGCTGAACATGCCAACTCGCCGGCGCGCAGGCCACAGCGTCATCGATAGAGCGCTGCGATCGCGGCGGCAGCGTAACAGCCGAAGCCGAGGATCGCCGCCAGCGTGCGCACGCGGTGGGCCGCCACCCAGCGCTCGTGTTCGGCCGTGAACTGCGCTGGCACGGCCGCCGTCGACCAGCGGCGCATGCGCAGGTTGATCGGAACGTTGATCGCCATCGTGGGCAGCACGACTGCTGCGTAGGCGACGAGTCCCGCGATCACCAGCGCTTCGGCGACGCGCGAGAACGATCCGATCACCAGCAGCGCAACGCCGCAAGGAGGGCACAGCGAAACCGCCCACGGCGCGATTTTGTCGACCCCGTGGTCGGCCAGCTGCTTGGTCGCGAGCCCCTGGGCTTCGGGCAGCGCGCGCACCGTGGGGATCTGCCCGAAGAGGCCCGAGAGCTGGATGCCGGCCGCGACGGCGCCCGCGAGCACGCCGAGCAGGCGCACGCCGTCGGCCGCATCCCAGCGCTGCCCCGGCGCGGCGATCAAGGCGACGGCGAACGCGCACAGGCCGGCGCCCGCGAGCGCCGTGCGCAAGGCGTGCACACGACTCCAGCGCTCGAACATAGGGCCGAAATCGCTCTCCGCGCGCTCCCCCGTCAGTTGGTGCATCGCCCGCTCGAGCGGGATCCCGGCCCGGACGGATACGGCCACAGCGCCGGCCATCGCCGCCAAGCCGGCCGCCGTCAGCACCGTGGCAAGCGTGCCAAGCACGTGCGCCACGGCGATGATCAGCGCCGAGGACACGATCGAGGCGATGAGCAGCGGTGGCACGATGCGATCTATTCCCGGGTCCCACAGCAGCTTGAGCTCGCGCCCCACCGCGGGGCCGAGGCCGCGGACCGTGCGGATCTGCGCCACGAGCGTCGTGAGCATCACGCCGGCCGCGAGGCCGCCGGCGACCACGTTGATCCAGCGCAGGACGTCGTCGAGGGTCACGAGCGATCGGAGGGGAGCACGGGCCCCGTCAAAAGCTCTCCGCCGCGGCCTTCTTGGTGCGCGACCACACGAGGTTGTTGCCCCACGACACGAACCTGTCGCGCAGCCAGCAGCCCACCGGGTTGTCCAGCAGCGAGATGTTGCCCATGGCGCGCGAGCGGTTGACGAAGCTGGTCGTCCGAGGCAGCCGGCGCTGCTCGTAGGCGCGCAGGCTGGCCGGCAGGTCGCTGCAGCCGTGCTCGTCGAGGCTCAGCTTGAGCACGGCGGCGTCCTCGAGCGCCATCGCCGCGCCCTGTGAGAGCGTGTTGAGCATCGCGTGCGCGGCGTCGCCGAGCAGCGTCACGCGGCCCTCGCCCCAGGAGGTCAGCGGCGCGCGGTCGAACAGCTCGAACGTGGCCACGCTCTCGGGTTCGGTCTCGTCGAGAACCTGCTCGACGGGCGCGGCCCAGCCGCGGACCAGCGACGCCGCCGCGGCCAGGTCGGTCTGCTGCTTGGCGCGCACGGTGCGCAGGAACCACGCGACCCGGCCCTCGGTGATCTGATTGAGGCCGAGCTGCACGCCGCGCCCCCAGTAGATGCGCGACGTGCCGACCGGCATGGCGGGCTCCCCGAGCGTGGTGTCCCCGCGGATGTTCACGCCGCTCGTCGGCCGCAGCTCGCCCGGGCCGTGAATCTGTGCGCGGATGGCGGACTTCAGACCGTCGGCGCCCACGAGCATGTCCGCGCGCACGTCCTCGGCGCCCTCGAAGCGCGCCGTCACGCCCTCCGCGTCCTGCTCGAACCCGACGCAGCGCATGCCCGTGCGCACGGCATCGGGGTCGAGCTCGGACAGGGTCTCGAGCAGCGCCTGGTGCAGGTCGCGGCGGTCGATCATGATCGTCGGCTCGCCCATCATCCGTTCGAGCTCGTCCAGGTTCCAGCGACCGAGCATCTTGCCCGAGGCCGTCCAGGACTCCCAGTGGTGCCAGACCACGCCGCGGTCGAGCACGCGGTCGGCGGCTCCCAGGACGCGGCAGGCCTTGGCAGAGTTCGGATACTGGTGCATCGCGCCCTTCGCGCCTTGGAGCACCCCCATGTCGGGGGCGCGCTCGTAGACCTTGGCCTCGATGCCGCAGCGCTGGAGCGCGATGGCCGCGGCCAAGCCGCCGAAGTTGCCACCGACGACGACGGCGCGCGGCGGCCGGGACTGCGGCGGCGAGCTCACGACGTTGCCGCCCCCGGGGCGCTCGCCGAGCGACCGTCGTGAGCCCCGCCGGCAGCCACTCCACGGGATCTGCCGACGACGAGCACATCGGCCCCCGCTGTCATCGAGCATCGTGTCAGGCCCCGGTACCCAAGCGGCGAGCGCTTCATGGCCGGGTCAGCATAGTGGTTCGCGCTCGGGCATGATCGCCGGCAGGCGGCGCTGGGAGCGCGGCCGCAAAGGCCGCGGAGCTTGACTGCGATCGTGGCTTTCGCGAGAATGCCCGCTGTTCTAGGATTGCCGCGAGAGGAGGGGCCGCTCGTGCCGCCGCGGCCGGGCGCAGCGAACCCTTCCGAGGCTCGGCAACCATCTCGACGATCAGCGACAGGAGGCAGCGCAATGGCGGACGTAGACAGCGCAGTGACCGAGGCGGTGGTCGAAGCTCTGGCGCTCGACGAGGACGAGGTGACGCCGG
>JASHYF010000358.1 GCA_030043235.1 Solirubrobacteraceae bacterium
GCGATCGACAAAGACGAGTCTCCGAGCTCTCTCGCAGTGGACGGCTTTGCGCTTGCCGACGGGGTCATCAGGGCCGCGCCGGCGGAGACGGTCGGCGCCACCCGGATCACGTCGGTAGGACGACCCTGCAAGGGTGTCTCCGTGTCACTGAGCCCGGAGGCCGGCGAGCGCCTGTCGGAGGTCCGCGTACGCTCAGGCAGTCTGGCATCCGGATACTTCAACGACCCCGAGCAGACGAATGCTCGCTTCGTCGACGGTGAGCTCTTGACGGGCGACCTGGGCTTCATGCACGAGGATCAGCTTTACGTCGTCGGACGGCTGGATGACATGATCTCCGCCAACGGTCGCAACGTCTACGCGGCCGAGGTCGAGTCTGCGCTGGCGTCGCTGCAGGCGGTCCGCAGCGGCTGCTGCACGCTCGTTGACGTAGCCTGGCAGGGCCGGACGAAGCTCGTCGCGCTGGCAGAGCTCTCCGACGACTCAACGGACCTTCCCCGACTCGCGGCGGAGATGTCCAACCTGGCTGCGCGGGCCACTGGGGTGCGCCTCGACGAATGTCTCTTCCTGGCCAAGGGAACGCTGCCGAAGACCCCATCGGGCAAGACTCAGCGCGATCGCTCACGCGCTCTCGCAACCCATTCCGGTATGAGGGGCCTGCTCGCGAGGATCGAGCTCACCTGAGCGGCGCGCGCGAACGCCGCCAGCGCGCGCACACGCCGCAGGGGGCGCACGCGCCGCCAGGGCGCCGCGCCTGGCGGCGCGTTACGGGTCGCTCAGGTCGTCCTGATGATCAGCACCGAGCAGGGCGCGTGGTGGGAGACCTTGTTGGGCACCGAGCCGAGCAGGAAGCGCTTGGCGCCGGTCATGCCCTTGTTGCCGACGATGATCAGGTCGGCCTCCAGCTCTTCGGCTACGTCAAGGATCGCATCCGCCGGGTCGCCCTGGCGCGCGTAGGTGGCGACCGGCACGTCCGCTTCGCGCGCAAGCGCCGCGGCCGCCTCCAGCGTCATGTCGACGTCCTCGCGCGGATTGATCGCCCACTGCAGGTCCTCCGGCGCGTCTCGCCGTTCCTCGGAGAGCCGCTGCTTGGGCACCGGCTCATACGCGCTCACGAGCTCCAGCTTGGCCCCCACCCCGCGGGCGAGGTCGACCGCCTGGCGCACCGCCTGGGTGGCGGTGTCCGAGCCGTCTGTGCCGACCACGATCGATTTGAACATCCGTTCATCCCCTGTCTCCCGGCGTGGGCAACGTCGCGTGCTGACAGCGCAGGATCATATCGGTGAGCTGGGCTCCCGCAAGGATGACTGTGCGACGGGGTGGTGGTGGTGGCCAAAGGTGTGTACGCATAGGCGGCCGCGATCGCACATTCCGGCGCACGTGTGGGGCACCCGCAGGGGCGGCGAGATCGACTTCGTCAGCGGTCCACGCGACGCGATCGAGGCGGTGGAGGTGGCAGACTGGGCGAGGGTCGATCGTCAGAAGGCCACCGCGCCCGTGCGAGCGCTGCCGGGGCGGGCGGCGATCGTGGCCACGCGCGAGACCTTCGAGCTCTCCGCGAGCGCCAACCCGCTGCCCGCCGCGCTGCTGCTGCGGGCGCTGTCGGGCTGAGCGCTACATCTCAAACGCCGTGCGCCCGCCGCAGTCCACGAGGTCCTGCAGCAGTGCGCGCCCGTCGCCGATCACGGGCCCGCCGTGCGCGAGCAGCAGGTGCTCGAAATCGAGCTCCGCCAGCAGCCGCGCGCACGCGGCGAGCAGGCCGCGCTTGGTGGCTGGTGGGTCGTCCATCAGCGAGTCGGGGACGAAGCCGAGCGGGCCGCCTGAGCCGTACGGTCCGCCGCGCACGACGCCGTCGGCGATGACGAGCGCGCGCTGCTCGCGCAGATGCAGGGCGGTGTCGTCGGGACAGATCGCGCCGAGCTCGCACGCGATCACGCCGCCGGGCAGCGAATCGCCGATCTCGAAGCCGTGGACGACCTCGCCGTGGGTGAACTCGTGCAGCCCGGCGCTGTTGCAGTGGACCGTGCAGCCGAAGCGCTCGGCGAACCGGCCGGACTCGCGGTAGTGGTGGCGGTTGGAGAGCAGGATCGCGCTCGGAGCGAGGGCCCGCGACGCGAACCACTCGAGTCCCTCCTCGACCGGCACCAGCGGGTCGAACAGCACGCCGGCGCCCTCGAGCCAGTAGGAGGACACCTCGACGCCGATCTTGGGGTGGCGCGCGGTCCAGTGAAAGACGCCGGGCAGGACCTCATCCATGTCGCGCACGCTACTCGCATCGCCACACGCGTTGCGAGACCGAGGCTCGCGGGGCTGTGCGAACATCCGCGCATGGCGATGCGTGTGGGGATCGACCTGGTCTCCGTGGATGCGGTCAGGCAGTCGATCGACGAGCATGGCGAGCGCTACCTCAAGCGCATCTACACGGACAGCGAGCTGGACGACTGTCGCCTCGAGGACGGTTTCTGCGCCGAACGCCTGGCCGCGCGCTTCGCGGCCAAGGAGGCGACCTTGAAGGTGCTGCGCCCGCAGGACGAGGCCGTCCCCTGGCGGATGATGAAGATCGTGCGCCACGGGGCCGGATGGCTCGAGCTCGAGCTGAGCGGCCGCGCCGCTGCGCTGGCCGCCGACGCCGGCCTGAGCGGCTTCGCGCTCAGCATCTCGCACGAGCCCGGCTTCGCATCGGCGGTCGTCGTCGCCGAAGTGGACTTGAGAAATGCTCCCGGCCGTCCGATGATGGACCCGTGACAAAGGAGATTCGCAGGATCATCACCGAATACGGGCGCCTGTCGGTCGACATCACGGCGCTGCCCGTCGACGCCGACCTCTACCAGGCGGGCATGACCTCTCATGCGAGCATCGACGTGATGCTCGCCCTGGAGGATCATTTCGACGTCGAGTTCCCGGACGGCATGCTCACCCGCAGCGCGTTCGAGAGCATCACCGCGATCGAGGCGGCGCTGCTCAAGCTGCGCGCGGAGGCTGCGGTGCGATGAGCGTCTCGGTCGGTCGCGACCAGGCCTTCCTCGACGCCGTCCGCCACATCGCGGACGCTCACGCCGCCCCCAACGCCGACCAGGTCGACCGCGAGGCGCGCTTCCCCGCGGAGACGATCGAGGCGCTGCGCGAGGAGCGCGCGCTGTCCGCGTTCGTCCCGGGCGAGCTGGGCGGGGGCGAGGTCTCCTTCCAGGCGCTCGCGAGCGCCTGCTTCGAGCTGGGACGCCGCTGCGGCGCAAGCGCGATGGTCTTCGCGATGCACCAGATCCAGGTCGTCTCGATCGTGCGCCACCTGCAGGGCGCGGACTGGTTCGAGGAGTATCTGCGGAGCCTCGCCGCCGAGCAGCGGCTGATCGCCTCCGCCACCTCGGAGGTCGGCACCGGCGGGGACATGGGACGCTCGGTTGCGGCCGTCACCCCCGGCGAGGATGGGATGTGCGCGTTCGAGAAGCAGGCGCCGACGGTGAGCTATGGCGCGCACGCGGACGACCTGTTCGTCACGCTGCGCCGCGGTCCGCAGGCCGAGCCGAGCGACCAGGTGGTGGTGCTGGCCCGCAAGGACCAGACCGAGCTCGAGCCGACGAGCAGCTGGGACACGCTCGGCATGCGCGGCACGTGCTCGCCGGGTTACGTGGTGCGCGCGAGCATCGCGCCCGGGCAGGTCCTGCCCACCCCCTTCCCGAAGGTGTCGGCGGAGTCGATGGTCCCCGTGTCGCACATCCTCTGGTCGCACCTGTGGCTGGGGATCGCCACCGACGCGTTCGAGCGCGCGCGCGCCTTCGTGCGGGCCGCCGCCAAGCGCGATCCCGGCACCCCGCCGCCGGTGGCGACGCGCCTGTCGCACCTGATGAGCGAGCTCTCGCTGCTGCGCGCGGAGGTCAGCTCGGGGCTCGCCGAGTTCCTAGACGCCTCGGGCGAGCCCGGACGCGAGCGGCTGTCGACGATGGCCAGCGCGCTGCGCGTCAACAACCTCAAGATCGCGGCCTCCGAGCAGGCGCCGCGGGTGTGTCAGGGGGCGATGGGGGTGTGCGGGATCATGGGCTACAAGAACGACACGCCGTTCAGCGTCGGGCGCCACCTGCGCGACACGATGTCCGCCCCCCTGATGCTCGCCAACGAGCGCATCCACCAGACCAACGCGAGCCTGCTGCTGATCGCCAAGGAGGTGTGATGCCGGGCGTGCGCCCGGCCAGCCCCGACCAGACAGCGCTGCTCTGTGCGCTGCTGGAGCGGGGCCTTCTGATCGACTCGGGCGTGCCCGGCGTGTACGGCCGCGGCGCGGATTTCGAGGCCGTGCGCGAGAGCGTCGCCGAGCTCGTCACTCGTGCCGTCGCGCCCGAGCGGCCCGAGCGAATGTGCTTCCCGCCGGTGATGCCGCGCCGACACCTCGAGACGATTGACTATCTAAAATCGTTTCCGCATCTTGCGGCGAGCATCTTCGCCTTCACGGGCTCGGAGGCGCAGGCGACGGAGCAGCACGAACGCGCGAGCCGCCACGAGGACTGGAGCGAGTTCCAGGGCATGACCGATCTCGTGCTCACGCCGGCGGCGTGCTATCCGGTGTATCCCGCGATCGCCGCCCGCGGCGAGCTGCCGCCCGGCGGGGTGACGGTGGACGCGGGCGGCGCGTACGTCTTCCGCCGCGAGCCATCCTCGGACCCCGCGCGCATGCAGATGTTCCACCAGCGCGAGCTCGTGCGCATCGGCGAGCCCGGGGTCGTCGAGGGCTGGCGGGAGGAGTGGCGCGACCGCGCGGTCGAGCTGCTCAGCGCCCTCGGGCTGGAGGTGCGATTCGACGTCGCCAGCGACCCCTTCTTCGGGCGCAGCGGACGGATGCTCGCGGTCAGCCAGCGCGAGCAGCAGCTGAAGTTCGAGGTCGTCACCCAGATCGCCGGCCCCGAGCCGACGGCCGTGGCCTCGTTCAACTACCACCAGAACCACTTCGCCGCCGCGCATCGGATCGAGCTCGCCAGCGGAGGGGAGGCGCACACCGCGTGCCTCGGCTTCGGGCTCGAGCGCATTACGATCGCGCTGTTGCGCACGCACGGGTTCGACATCGACACGTGGCCCGCCGAGGTCCGCGAGCGGCTTTCGATATGAGCAGCTCGACCGCCGCACTGGCCAGCCTGCTCGGCCTCGACCCGGCGAGCTACCGCTCCCACTGGCTGCACTCGCCGCAGCGCACGTACGTCGAAACCAACTGCTACACCGACATCTGGATCGAGCTCGTGCACGCGCGCGACACCGAGCCGGTGGCGGCGATGGGCTGCACGCTGCGGATGGACTTCGAGGGCGATCAGTGGACGTTCTTCAAGCCCCACCCCGAGGACCTCGAGCTGCTGTTCGGGATCGACGTGCACGAGATGCAGCCATATCGCCCGCTGCCCGAGCAGGCGGCCGAGCAGATCGCAAGGGGGCAGACGCTCATAGTCGAGCTCGACGCGTGGTATCTGCCCGACACGGCGGCGACGAGCTACCGCCGCGAGCACGTCAAGAGCTCCGTGGTGATCGAGGCGATCGATCCCGCCGGCGAGCGCCTGCGCTACTTCCACGCGACCGGCCTGTACGAGCTCGACGGAGAGGACTACCGCGGCGTGTTTCGCCTCGGGCGCGAGCTCTCCGAGGACGTCCTGCCCCCGTACACCGAGCTCGTGCGCTTCGACGCCGGCCCATGCCTGGGCGGGGACGAGCTGCGCGAGGCCTCGCGCGCGCTGCTCAGGCGGCATCTCGCGCACCGCCCCGCGGACAACCCGTTCGAGCGCTTCGGCGCGCAGCTCGAGCGCGACCTGCCGCGCCTGCTGGGGGGCGACGCCGCCGACTTTCACGCGTACGCGTTCGCCACCGTGCGCATGGCCGGATCGGCGTTCGAGGTTGCCGCCTCGCACGCGCAGTGGCTGCTCGGGGAGGGTGGCGAGGAGATCGCCCGCGCCTTCCGCCAGATCGTCGAGGGCTGCAAGGTGCTCTCCTTCCGGCTCGCGCGACGCCGGGCGTTCGACCCCCAGGAGACGCTTGCCGCGTTGGCCGGCGCCTGGCGGGAGGCGATGGAGCGGCTCGATGAGGCAACCGCCTGAGCTGCGGGGAGAGCGCGCGCCCGACGCCGGCGCGCGCGTGAGCTGCCACGAGTCGCGCCCGCTCTGCACGGGCTGGCAGGCGGCCGCGGCGCCGGCGGGCCTGTACACCGACCCCGCGAAGCTCGATCAGCTCGATTGGATGCCCGCGCGCGTGCCGGGGACGGCGGCGGGCGCGTTGCGGGAGGCGGGCGTGTGGCGGGCGGGACGGGCATATGACTTCGATGCGCAGGACTGGTGGTTTCGCACGAGCTTCGAGGCCGAGCCGGTGGACGCGAGCGAAGAGCTGATCCTGCATCTCGACGGGATCGCGACCGTCGCCGAGGTGCACCTCAACGGCGAGCTCGTGCTGGAGAGCGACTCGATGTTCGCCTCTCACGCGATCGACGTCGGCGAGAGCGTGCGCGAGACGAACGAGCTCGCGATCCGCTGCCGCGCGCTCGCGGACCTGCTGGGGGCGCGCCGGCGCCCGCGCGCCCGCTGGCGAACGCGGCTGGTGTACGACGGCGGCCTGCGCTTCTTCCGCACGATGCTGCTC
>JASHYF010000037.1 GCA_030043235.1 Solirubrobacteraceae bacterium
GGTGGCGGGCGAAGTGGTGAAGGCGTTCGTCGTGCTGCGGCCGGGCTGCGAGGCGGGCGACGAGCTGCGCAGCGAGCTGCTGGGCTTCGCGCGGGGGCGCCTGGGGGCGGCGGTGGCCCCGCGGGAGATCGACTTCGTGGACTCGGTACCGCACAACCGCAGCGGGAAGATCATGCGCCGCCTGCTGAAGGCGCGCGAGTTGGGAATGCCGGAGGGCGACACCTCGATGGTGGAGGCGAGCGGATGAGCGTCGATGGTGGAGGCGAGCGGATGAGCAGACGAGAGGATCGGCGGTGAGCGCGGCGGCTCCGCTGGAGCGCGAGCACGACATGCACCTGCTCGCGCAGATGCTGCGCGTGCGCCGCTTCGAGGAGAAGTGCGTGGAGCTGTACAGCGCGGCGAAGATCCGCGGCTTCATGCACCTGTACATCGGCGAGGAGGCGGTGGCGGTGGGAGCGATGGAGGCGCTCGAGCCGCAGGACGCGGTCGTGGCGACCTACCGCGAGCACGGCCACGCGCTCGTGCGCGGCGTGAGCGCGGGGGCGATCATGGCGGAGATGTTCGGCAAGCTCGAGGGCTGCTCGCGCGGGCGCGGAGGCTCGATGCACCTGTTCGACGCGGCCACGCGCTTCTACGGCGGCAACGCGATCGTGGGCGGCGGCCTGCCGCTGGCGGCCGGCCTGGCGCTGGCGGACAAGCTGCAGGGCCGCGCGCGCGTGACCGCATGCTTCTTCGGCGACGGCGCGGTCGCCGAGGGGGAGTTCCACGAGTCGATGAACCTGTCGGCGCTGTGGCAGCTGCCGGTGCTGTTCCTGTGCGAGAACAACATGTACGCCATGGGCACGGCGCTCGAGCGCGAGGAGTCTGAGACAGACCTGGCGTTGAAGGCCTCGAGTTATGAGATGAGTGCGTGGTCGGTGGACGGCATGGACGTGCGCGCGGTGGAGGAGGCCGCGCGCAGGGCGGCCGCGGAGGTCCGCGACGGCTCCCGCCCGTGCTTTCTGGAGCTGCGCACGTACCGCTTTCGCGCGCACTCGATGTACGACCCCGACGTGTACCGCTCCAAGGAGGAGATCGAGCGCTGGCGGGCGCACGACCCGATCCCCGCGCTCACGGCCGAGCTGCGGGACGCGGGGCTGCTGGGCGACGCCGATCTGCAGGAGCTCGAGCGCGCCGCCGCGGAGGAGATCGAGGCGGCGATCGCGTTCGCGGAGGCGGGGACGCTCGAGCCGGTGGAGGACCTGGAGCGTTTCGTGTACGCGGAGGAGCCGCTCGCGTGAGCGCGCAGGCCGTCAAGCTCACCTACCGCGAGGCGATGCGCCAGGCGATCCGCGAGGCGCTGCTGGCGGACGCGCGCGTGTTCCTGATGGGCGAGGACGTGGGCGCGTACGGCGGCTGCTTCGGCGTGAGCAAAGGCCTGCTGGAGGAGTTCGGCCCGCAGCGCATCCGCGACACGCCGCTGTCGGAGTCGGCGTTCGTGGGCGCGGGCATCGGCGCGGCGATGGGCGGCATGCGCCCGATCGTGGAGGTGATGACGGTCAACTTCTGCCTGCTGGCGCTCGACCAGATCATGAACAACGCGGCCACCATCTCGCACATGTCCGGCGGCCAGTTCCAGATCCCGCTGGTGATCCGCATGACGACCGGCGCGGGACGCCAGGTGGCGGCCCAGCACTCCCACAGCCTGGAGGGCTGGCTCGCGCACATCCCGGGGCTGAAGCTGCTGGCTCCGGCGACGCTCGAGGACGCGCGCGGCATGCTCGCCCCGGCGCTCGCGGACCCCAGCCCGGTGCTGATCTTCGAGCACGGCTCGCTGTACAACGCCGAGGGCGAGCTGCCGGACGGCGCGGGCGCGGTGGACATCGAGCGCGCGGCGATCCGCCGCGCGGGCGGCGACGTGAGCCTGATCGCCTACGGCGGCACGCTGCCCACGGCGCTGAAGGCCGCCGATGAGCTGGCGAGCGCGGGCGTGCAGGCGGAGGTGCTCGACCTGCGCGTGCTGCGCCCGCTGGACGAGCGCGCGATCGTGGAGTCCGTGTCGCGCACGCGGCGCGCGGTGATCGTCGATGAGGGCTGGCGCTCGGGGAGCCTCGCGGCGGAGGTGAGCGCGCGCATCATGGAGCAGGCGTTCTACGAGCTGGACGCACCAGTCGAACGGGTGTGCAGCGCGGAGGTGCCGATGCCCTACGCGCAGCACCTCGAGCAGGCGGCGCTGCCGCAGGCGCAGACGATCGTGACGGCCGTGCAACGGATGCAGGGCGCCGGTGGCTGAGTTTCGCATGCCCTCGCTGGGCGCCGACATGGAGTTCGGCACCCTGCTCGAGTGGCGCGTCGAGCCGGGCGACGTGGTCAAACGCGGCGACATCGTGGCGGTGGTGGACACGAGCAAGGCGGAGATCGAAGTGGAGGTGTTCGAGGACGGCGTGATCGAGGAGCTGCTCGTGCCGGCGGGCACCGCACGGGTGCCGGTGGGGACCGTGCTGGCCACCCTGCGCGGGGCTGCCACGGCCGCAGGGGCACCGGCCGCGGCTCCGCCCGTCCCTCCATCGCCGGCTGTGCAGCCCACGCCGGTTGTCTCTCCGCCGGCCGTGGCTGCGGGAGTCCCTTCATCGCCGGCTGCGCAGCCCACGCCGGTTGTCTCTCCACCGGCCGCTCCGAGCGAGCACCGCCTGCACGTCTCGCCGGTCGCGCGGCGCGTGGCCGAGCAGCTTGGCGTCGACTTGGCCACGGTCGCTGGCAGCGGGCCGGACGGGGCGATCACGAAAGCGGACGTGGAGCGGGCGGCCGCGGCCGGCGGGCCGCCGGCGCCTGTCCCCGAGACCGCGTCCGGCCAGCCGACCGCCGCTGAACCGACCATGGCGCCCCCGCCGCCAACCGGCCATGCTGCGCCGGGCACGCCGCCTGCCCCCGCCCCACCGGCCCCCACCGCCGAGGCCGCCGAGCGCCAGGCGGCGATGCGCCAGGCGATCGGGGCGCTGATGGCGCGCTCCAAGCGCGAGATCCCCCATTACTACCTGCAGACGCAGATCGACATGTCGAGGGCGATGGCGTGGCTCGCCGAGGCGAACGTGAAGCGATCGGTGAGCGAGCGGCTGCTGTCCTCGGCGCTGCTGCTGCGGGCGGTCGCGCGCGCGGTTGCACAGACGCCGGCGATGAACGGGTTCTGGGTGGACGGCGCGTTTCGTGCCGGCGACGGGGTGCACCTGGGCGTGGCGGTGTCGCTGCGCGGGGGCGGGCTGATCGCGCCGGCCATCCACGACGCCGACGGCAAGAGCGTGGACGAGCTGATGGCGGCCCTGCGCGATCTCGTGGCTCGCGCGCGCAGCGGGCGGCTGCGCGGCTCGGAGATGTCCGATCCGACGATCACGGTGACGAACCTCGGCGAACAGGGGGTGGACCTGGTGCACGGGGTGATCTACGCGCCGCAGGTGGCGCTGGTCGGGTTCGGCGGGATCCGCGAGCGGCCATGGGCGGCCGACGGGATGGTCGGCTCACGCCCGAGCGTGTACGCGACGCTGGCGGCCGACCATCGCGCGAGCGACGGGCACGCCGGCAGCCGTTTCCTCGCGCTGATCGAGCGCCAACTACAGAGACCGGAGGAGCTATGACCGAGCAGGAGCTGCGCGACGTGCTGATCGGCGCGCTCACGCAGGTGGCGCCGGAGATCGATCCCGCGCAGATCGACCCGGCCGCGGACCTTGCAGAGCAGCTGGACATCGACTCGATGGACTTCCTCAACGTGATCGTCGCCGTGCACGAGCGGACAGGCATCGAGATCCCCGAGCGCGACTACGGCAAGCTGGCGACGCTCGACGACGCCGTCGCCTACCTGGCCTCGGCGCAGTAGCTCGGCGGCATCCCTCGTGCGTCGCATGCGCTTGCATCCACCCACACCGGTGAGAGGCGATGGCTGAGCAGCTCGCCAGCGCTCGCATCGAGCGGATGCACGCGCGCGCCCGCGCGCGCGGCGTGGACGTTCGCCTGTACGCGTTCGTGCGAGCGCTGTTGGCGCCGCTGCTGCGGCTGTGGTTCCGGGTGCGGGTCTCGGGGGCCGAGCACATCCCGGCGGAGGGAGCGGCGATCGTGGCCGCCAACCACAAGAGCTTCCTCGACGCCTTCTTCATCGGCGTCGCCACCCACCGCCACGTGCGCTTCATGGCCAAGACGGAGCTGCTGCGGGGGCCGCTCGGCTGGTTGTTCCTGCGGCTGGGCGCGTTTCCCGTACGCCGTGGCGCAGCCGATGCCGAAGCGATGCAGACGGCGCGCTCGATCCTCGAACAGGGCGGCGTGGTGGTGATCTTTCCGGAGGGCACGCGCGTGGAGGATCCCGGCGCGCTCGGCTCGCCCCATCACGGTGCGGGCAGGCTCGCGCTGCAGACGGGCGCCCCGATCGTCCCCGCGGCGATTGCCGGCACGCACAGGCTGTGGCTCGGCCCGCTGCCCAAGCCGCGGCGCGTGCAGCTCGCGTTCCTGCCCGCGATCGACCCTCGCGAGCTCGCGGATCGCCCCGACGCGCTCAGCGAGATCGTCGACCAGCGGCTATGGCCCTCCGTTCAAAGCGAGTACGGTCGCGAGCTCGCCCGTCCCGGCCTGATCATCGCCGCCCTCACCGCGCTCGGGCTGGGAGCCGGCCTGCTTGCTCGCCGGCGCACGCGAGCGACACCCCGCCTGCTCGGCGTCGTGGAGCCTCGCAAGCTGCGACGGCGCAAGGCCCGGGCGCAGCTGCGAGCGCAGCTGACACGGCCATGGCGCGGCATGGCCGCGTGGCTGGCGCGCGCGACGCGAGGCCGCT